>NZ_JAVJZI010000147.1:0-9113 GCF_040223135.1 Coleofasciculus sp. G3-WIS-01 | reverse complement strand
GTATGGTTGCCTCAATCTCCTTTCGGGTAAAGTTAGCTTCGCCAATGTTATCGGTCGGTAACTATCCAAAAAGCACTGTTTCAGTGACCTTAAAACTGTTTAACTTTTCGGTTCTAGAGCAGTAGACTAGCGGGAGCATCTACTGGTAGGTCTTGAACACTTGCCGATAACGTAGTCAGTTAAGACTTAAGCTGGTCAGAATGGCTTGTTAGATTTCTCTTTCAAGCCTCATGCCTTTAGGCTGAGGTTCCTGACCGTTTATTGTTTATCTTTCTACCAAACCAGATGGGAATACTTGGGAAAACTCAAAGAAGTTCTACAACTTTTCCCAGGTGAAGTACCCCAACTTGCTTCGCTGAAGTTGGGGAACCTCCAACTCAACTAGGCAATGACGGTCTTATTCGTCTTGGCTCACGCCACGCTTACGCGAACGGAGTTTCCCGCTTCATCCGTCGATGCCTCTCCAAACCCATGTTTGGTTTGGTCTTACAAGGGCGTCCACAGGCAGCAACCCGCCTCCCACAGGTTGTTATTGCTTGTCGTACAACATGGCTTGGGAGAGTCTTTTACCGCAGGGCGTAACCTTACGTACCAGTGGTCATGTTCTTTCCCTAGCTGCGATGTTTGGAGCGGCAAGCATATTACTCCTACTTCGGAATTAGCCTGTCTGATGTCCATACGCCTAGGCGGGTCAGCGACCAGGCTAATAATGATAACATGAATATGTAGCAATAATCAATAGGTGTACTAAGCACACCTATTGATTATTGATTGACTCCGTACCTTCGGAGGGTCCGCTCCCTATCCCCACCTTAGACATTGCGGGTACTCACCTGCGGCTCGATACAACCCGCTCCAGACTGAAGGTGGAGACTTCCGCGTCACGTTAACATTCCAATCCCCTAATTTGTCACGCCTGGGTATTAAACTTATCCCCTATCTCTGATTCCTCATCTGTGTGAGTGAAAACTAACTAATCGTCAGAATCCAGGTTCCCAAATAACGCGGTAGGGGAACATCACCGGGAGTCCATACCAGACATTCAAAATAAAAGGTGCCGCCAAACCGGGGATTTTTTACATCAGACAACACGATTTCCACCTTTTCTTGGGCTGGAACTGGCTCCTGCATATAAATCTGGATCTGGTAATTGTCTTTATCCCAGTCCACCTCAGCAATGGGTAGGGATTCACCGTCAACCCTGACCTCAATCCGATCTGGATTAAATTTTCCTGTGTAATAATCTGGATAACGAACGACAAATTGCTGTACCGCTAATTCCATCTTTTTGCTGGGAATCCTCAATCTCAATCGATCCCAAGCCGCTGCACGACCCCCAAAGTCAAAATAGTACCTGAGAATATTTTCCCGTTGCACACCGCTAAAAATAGTGAGTCCGGGATTATTCTGAGCCCAAGTCTGGACAGCTAAACCTGTGAATAAACAGCCTGTTAAAGCAACGGCTGAAACGAAGCGTCCTAGAAGAGATTTGCGGGTAAACATAAGTGGGTGACCTTTCGCTGTAAAAAAACTAAGATTTTTACTAAGCTTTACAGTTTTTGACTGTAGCAGATTTAAGTTATACCGTAGTCCGGCGATGTTGCAGACGCTCAAGACGTGGGAAAAGTGCCTTAGGTTCATCTCCCACCTGGGGAAGCTCCGGATTTAGGGGCTGGTTTTACCGCAAACGTTTTAGCACTGTCCCGAAACTTTAGGAGCGCCCGCCCTTCTCAGGAGGAGCCTGTCACCTTTGAAGGTTGGTTTCTGGGAACCTAGTGGACTGACACAGCTAAAATTGTGGAATAGATTTGACGGTGAAATTGGGCGCACACCGTGCGCCCCTACAATACTAATCCACCATTTTAGGTGTGCCACGCTACTCGGATTGACTCCGCTAAAGTGTCTGGCAGCCTACTATCACCCTCTTGTTCATTTTTATCCTATCTGTAGTTAAATATACACAAAATTGGCAAAAAGCTGCTCATACTTCTGAGTATTACCGAATACTATTAGGAGGCAAATAGCAAGCTCTCACGCATTGAATTAATTTGATTGTTGAGGCTGATGGGAGACAGGGAGAGAGTTTTACGGTTTTTGTCAAAACTTATTGCTATTCAATGTAGATGAACAAGAGCTGACTCAATTACAAAATTTAGGACTATTTTCTCAAGCGATACTAGGTAGGAGTAGCCTATAAAATAAAGATGTTGGATATTAGGAGAATGGCAGAGGAATATTCCGATTAAACTGTAGCTAATTCAGTACGGATGAGGAACTAGACTGAATCGTGCTCAAGACCCAAAAATTCTACCAGCTAAAAATAGCCTGTGTAGGGTTGATGCAAAAGGAAGGCACAAGGGCTATGATGTCATAAAAATACGCCCTTCGTGTATGGCAGTAGCCTAATGACTAAGTTATAGTTTTTTCGGTTAGAAGGAGTTTTCATGAAAATAGCACTGGTTAAAGAAATTGAAGTTGGCGAAAATCGGGTCGCCCTGATTCCGGATACTGTTGCCCGTTTAGTCAAACAGGGCTTAGAGATTTGGGTAGAAAATGGTGCGGGAGAGGCATCGTTTTTTAGCGATCGCGCCTACGAAGAAGCAGGGGCTACCTTAGTCTCAGATCCGGGCAAACTCTGGGGTGAAGCCGATGTGATCGTGAAAGTGGGCATTCCCAAAGATGATGAAATCAACCAGATGCGGGAAGGATCGGTATTAATTAGCTTCCTCAACCCCCTGGGTAAGCCAGACGTCGCCCAGAAACTGGCAAACCGCCAGGTGACAGCCTTCAGTATGGAATTGATTCCCCGTACCAGTCGCGCCCAGAGTATGGATGCGCTGTCCTCCCAAGCTGGGGTAGCCGGGTACAAAGCAGTACTGATTGCCGCCGCCGCGTTACCGAAATTCTTCCCCATGTTAACCACAGCAGCGGGAACGATTAAACCCTCAAAAGTATTTATCCTCGGTGCAGGAGTCGCTGGCTTACAAGCGATCGCGACTGCCCGACGCCTGGGTGCTATGGTAGAAGCCTTTGATATTCGTCCGGCGGTTAAGGAAGAAGTGCAAAGTTTAGGGGCGAAGTTTGTCGAGGTAGAAATCCAAGAAGACACCGTTGCTGAAGGGGGTTATGCTAAGGAAATCTCTGACACCGCTAAACAGCGCACCCAAGAGGTGATCGCTGAACACGTCAAGCAAGCCGATGTGGTAATTACCACCGCCCAAGTTCCTGGGAAAAAAGCCCCCTTGCTAGTGACGGAGGAAATGGTACAGCAAATGAATCCAGGTTCGGTGATCGTGGATCTCGCCGCCGAACAAGGTGGAAACTGTGCCGTTACCGAAGCGGGGAAAGATATTGTCCGTCATGGCGTGACAATTATTGGTCCAATGAATGTCCCCTCGTCCATGCCCACCCACGCCAGCCAGATGTATGCCAAGAATATATCAACGTTATTGCAGTACCTGGTAAAAGAGGGACAGTTACAACTCAATTTTGAGGATGATATTGTAGAGAGCACCTGTGTCACCCATGGGGGCGAAATTCGTAATCAGCGGGTCAAAGATGCTCTGTCTCAAATGAGCACAAAAGTATAGGTCATGGTTGATCGTTTTGTCTTTGGCGATGAACCCTGTCGCTTGCTCAAAGAAAAGTTAGTATCATGAAGCCCGAAAAAGGAGGAAGGGATGACCACCACATTTATTGCCAGTTTATTTGTCTTCGTGTTAGCTTCATTTGTTGGTTTTGAAGTGATCAACAAAGTGCCACCCACCCTGCACACTCCCTTGATGTCTGGCGCTAATGCCATTTCCGGTATTGCCGTCATTGGCGCCTTGCTTATCTCCGGATCTAAGGAATGGAATGTCACAGTCATTTTGGGTTTAATTGCTGTGGTGTTAGCCACGGTTAACGTGGTGGGCGGTTTCTTAGTTACGGATCGAATGTTGCAAATGTTTAAAAAATAAGTGAGGTGAAAGCATGAGCGAGTTTCTGCCGACTGGGATTGAACTAACCTATTTAGTCGCAACGGGATTATTTATCTTTGGGTTGAAAAAGCTGGGATCACCAGCTACGGCACGCCAAGGAAATGTTTGGGCTTCGGTAGGAATGCTGCTGGCTGTAGTGGCAACTCTGCTTAACCAACAGGTCTTAAATTATCAGATGATTGTGGCAGGGATCGCCCTGGGTTCCGTAATTGGCGTAATCGCCGCCTATAAAGTCGCGATGACTGCCATGCCTCAGATGGTAGGCTTACTGAATGGGTTGGGCGGTGCAGCATCAGCCCTAGTCGCGATCGGGGAATTTTGGCGCTTGCTCAGCACGGGTCAAGGTGTACCCTTAGGGTCTACGATTACCGTGATTCTGGGTGTGTTGATTGGTGGAGTCACGCTCACTGGCAGCTTTGTAGCATTTGGCAAGTTACAGGGGTTGATTACGGGTAAGCCGGTAAAGTTTCCCTTACAGCAACTTTTTAATGCCTTACTCCTGATTAGCTTTTTGGTGTGCAGTGGCTACCTATTAGTCACACCGGAGAATACAACCATCTTTCTGTCGATGGTAGGTATCTCCTCGGTGTTAGGGATTTTCTTTGTCCTGCCGATTGGCGGCGGCGATATGCCTGTGGTGATCTCACTGCTGAACTCGTTTTCTGGGTTAGCGGCGAGCGCGGCGGGTTTTGTCGTGATGAACGATATGCTGATTGTGGCTGGGGCGTTAGTTGGGGCTTCGGGTTTAATCCTGACCAATATTATGTGTAAGGCGATGAACCGTTCCCTACCCAACGTGCTATTTAGTGCCTTTGGTAGCGGTGACGCCAAAGGCGGTGCTGGTGGCGCAGGTGGTGTAGGGGACAAGGTTGTCCATAGCATCGATGCTGAAGAAGGGGCAATGATGTTGGGCTATGCCCGTTCTGTGGTCGTTGTTCCGGGTTATGGTATGGCGGTGGCTCAGGCACAACATACGGTGCGCGAGTTAGCTGATCAGCTTGAAAAACTGGGCGTTGAGGTCAAATACGCCATTCACCCAGTTGCGGGTCGTATGCCGGGACACATGAACGTACTTTTAGCCGAAGCGAATGTCTCTTATGACCAGCTCTATGATATGGATGACATCAATCCTCAGTTTGATAACACGGATGTCGCCCTCGTCATTGGTGCCAATGATGTGGTAAATCCAGCCGCTCGCAGCAATAGCGGTAGTCCGATTTACGGTATGCCGATTCTCGATGTCGATAAGGCAAAGCACGCGATCGTGATTAAGCGAAGCATGAGCGCCGGCTTTGCTGGGATTGAGAATGAGCTGTTCTACGGCGATAAGACCATGATGTTGTTTGGTAGCGCCAAGGATATTGTGGCGCAGCTAGTTGCTCAAGTGAAGCAGCTTTAATTAACCTAGGGGCGGGTTTGACGATGATCATTTTTGCCATCCGAATGTGACTCAACCCGCCCCGAAAATCGAATCATGGCAGGTGTTGTTGAGAGTTATTGGTGGGAAAGGGCGGGTTTTGTTGAACGGTTATCGGTGAATAGCGGAATTGAGTCCCTAAACCCGCCCCTACAGAATATTAAATCCTATCCGGAAATATCGGTGGGATAATCAGTATGAACGGCTTCTAGCTTCATGACAATTTTCGGCTTAAGTTTCTCAAGCTCTTGCTTGAGAATTCGTTTACTCAGCTGAGGCTGAGCGCTGGGCATAGCCGCATGGCTAGCATTTGCCCAATCCAAGAGCAGTTTCCGCTGAGTTGATGCAATGGTGGAGGTCATCACATTGGCGCAGCGTTCGGGTTGAGTCAGGGCAAAGAATAAAATCCGGTAGCTTCCCGATTCTCCTAAAATGCGGATCACTTTCTGACCCATGGCAGTTTTCAGATCCAAATAGCAGGTTAGCCAACGGGCGCCATGTTGCCGGTTATGCAATGCTGTAATCCATAACACCATGGGATGAGGAGACATCAGAAACAGGAATTGGTTATAGCGGGTACTAATTCGGCGGTTTTCAATATCGTCCTTCGTCAGCATCACCCAAAGGGTGGCTAACAGTTCCTGACTGGTGCGAATCATATGAGGAAAAACAATCGAGGCTTGGGGTTTGTTTTTGGGCCAAGATGTTTGTAAACAGAGGTCTTCAATGGAACGAGCTGGAGGCTGGGGCGGTTCTTCTACGCGGGGTATTTTCGAGAGTACCGCACCAATCCGTTGACCGAGTTGTCGTCCTTGACCAAAACGCTGTTCTAAGGGTTCTAACGTCTGGATGACTTCCTCAATTGTTTGCGGGCGATCGCTCGCCTCTTTTGCCAAACAACTCATCACCAGATTTTCCAAGGCTTTGGGCAATTTCAAATCGGGTTTTGCGGCTTCAAAGGTGCGCGGTGGACTGAAGTGATGGGCTTTGTACCACCCGCCGAAGGAATTGGATTCGCCCACAATCGGCATTTCGCCCGTGAGCATCTCAAACATCATCACACCCAGACTGTAAATATCTGAGCGGTTATCCAGTTCCCGTCCTTCCATTTGCTCGGGGGAACAATAGGCTAACGTCCCCATAAACGAGTGTGTTTGCTCGCTGTTGGACTGGATCAGCTTAGCAATGCCAAAGTCGAGGATTTTTACCAGTTCCCCGAAGGAGGCGTCTTGAACCACGAGAATATTGCTGGGTTTAATATCTCGGTGAATAATTGGGCTAAGTTCACCTTCGATCACGATCCCCTTATGAGCGCATTGCAGCCCTAAACTAATCTGACGGCTAATATTGAGAAACCGAGGTAAGGGTATGGTTTGATCGCGAATGATTTCACTTAAGCCATTGCCTTCTAGGAACTCCATGACGTAAAACGAAATATCATTTTCATCCACGCCATAATCCCGGACGCGCACGATATGATTACTTTTTTCCCCAAGTAGCGCACAGATCGTCGCTTCTCGCTCAAAGCGATCGCGCATTTTTTGGTTGAGCAAGGTTTGGGAGATGAATTTGACAGCGACAATAACGCCGCCGAGTAACATATCTTTCGCTTGATAAACTTGACCCATAGCGCCCTGACCTATCAACCCAATGAGTTGATAGCGATTGGCGAGTATGCGACCATGATTAGGGTCTTTTGTCATGATTGGTTTAGTGAGAGCTTGGAGCAGTTGTGAACAATACCTATTTACCAGTTTGACCCAAGCGCAATTCGGCAAGTAGCATCCTCAAGAACTAAACCCAATAACTCACTCGGTTACTCGTTCCATGGTGACTAGCCATAGTTCATCGCTTCGTTGAGCGCTCAACTGGAGCCACACCTGTGGCAAACCGCACAATAACTAACTCAAGAAGTTAAAAATGTCAAGGATGACGTAGAATTTATCGGTCTATCCCGGACTCTATCCTGCTAAGCTAACACACAAAAGCAGGTAAAACGTCGCAGATTTTTAGGGGGGGGTCAAATCCCAGTGAGTGATCTTCACGCTTTATACTTCTGATTATAGGTGACACAGAAAATCGGAGTGACATCCTCCCACACCAAATCAAAGATTATGGTGTTGGCTTCCCAAATCACTTTGAGAACTTCCTGGTTATTCCATAGGAGGGATTTCGCCACTTGCCTAGATTGAGTTACCTCAACCCCCGGTAGAACGGCTGCACAGGCACTTTCTATTCCCGTCTGTCCAACGGTACTGATTAGCTCTATTCCTCTGTTTCTGATGACTTGACCACTAGCTACGTCGCGGTCAGTTTTAAAACCGCAATGGGGACAATCATGCACCCGGTAATCCGAGTCTTTTTTGACTTCACCTTTACATTCAGGACACTCCTGAGAAGTGCCTCTAGCGTCAACAACAGCAAGTAAGGGCGAAGCATTTGCGGAGATTAGTGAACAGGAAGTGGCATAAGTATAGTACGCAAATGCTTCGCCCCTACACCTACGTCTACCCCGATTGGATGTCCGTGAGGATTAGGGTCAGGGACACTGACATCGCATTGAATGTTGATTGATGCATACCATTTATCGGCTTTGCGTATAATTCGCACCTGCTTAACCGTAAAGCCAGATGGAATAGGGCGGTGCAGGTTGATTGGGATTGTCCCCAATTTTGGCAGTTTGATCTGGAGGTTCGTTACTGGATTCTCTTTGAACTGTGGAAACAGCAACGACTTAAACTGCCCAACCTTCTTGAACCTAGGAAAACCAAACCCGCGAGACCTACAATAGTCCCAGCCTCTGTGCAATTGCTTAATCGCTTGCTGAAGGACTTGAGAAGGAACCTCCTTTAACTTGGGAAATTCCTTCTTGGCTTTCGGCAGATTATTAAGCTGCCGTACTTCGCCGGGGAATGCGGCATCTACTGGAATGATGTACTCTTTTTCCAGAGAGCATCTATCAATCAAACACTTACGACTATTACACCAATCTTTTATTTCCCCCAAGGCATAGTTATATGCACGGCGACAGATTTCCATCCACTCAATTAACCGTTGTTCTTGAGTGACATCTGGATAGATTCGGTAACGATAGTTAAGTGTCAGCATAGCTATCTTATAGCGTATTTACTGGATGATAGTGTGCTGTTAAACTGAAGTTCCCCCAGTCAAAAAATCTTGCACTGCCTCACCGTGCGGCTTGGCGCGATTTTTGACGCGCCGTACTTATGTACAATCGCGCTCAACCTTGATGTAGCGAT
The DNA here is from genome assembly GCF_040223135.1 of Coleofasciculus sp. G3-WIS-01. Taxonomy (NCBI): domain Bacteria; kingdom Bacillati; phylum Cyanobacteriota; class Cyanophyceae; order Coleofasciculales; family Coleofasciculaceae; genus Coleofasciculus; species Coleofasciculus sp. G3-WIS-01. Next base: position 456 of record NZ_JAVJZI010000147.1, on the reverse strand, counting down.
GGTTTTCACCGATCTCTTGTCTATTGCAAAAATAGCGCGATCGCTAATGATAGCAAGTGCTACATGGGTACGATTTTTGAGGGGATTGAGCGCTAAAAGCATTGCGTTATAAGGCTTTAGCCTTGGTATAGTACATATGTATGGGGAAACTTCAGGTTAAATGTTAATTTAGGTGAACATTGAGTTAACTAAATTAACTTGGGGAAGTCGTGTATCCCATCGCGCTCATCATAGATTACAGCGTGGGTCTTACGACCTCCCTAAACCCCTGCTACAGATAAATTAGATAGGTTATTGCTAATGGTGTACCAGTTAATAGTTGGTAAAAGTATAGTCAAATATAGACAGACTTCATTTCATTGCAGAAATTCCCTTCGCTTTTACTTTGAGAGATTAATTCTCATAATCGTGAACTACGCACCTCTCTATCCCATAGCGGTTAAACGCATTTGGGAA
>NZ_JAVJZI010000144.1:0-21931 GCF_040223135.1 Coleofasciculus sp. G3-WIS-01 | reverse complement strand
TTCCCAAATGCGTTTAACCGCTATGGGATAGAGAGGTGCGTAGTTCACTATTATGAGAATTAATCTCTCAAAGTAAAAGCGAAGGGAATTTCTGCAATGAAATGAAGTCTGTCTATATTTGACTATACTTTTACCAACTATATCTGCCTCAATTCCTGTAGTACCCGGAATGCTAAATCTTTATTAGCCCGGATGCTAGGGGCTATCTTATGACTCCTGCGATTGTCGAACCGATGTTGGCGGTGATTGCGCTGGTCAAAGGAAAGGTTACGGTTAATCCGTCGCCCTCGTCGTCCACGCCGCATCATTGCCCGCCCTTGCATCCGCTTGGTCACGGTTTTAAAGGGTAGCTTGAGGTGGGCTAGGAATAGGGTAGCTTTGCGTGATTGAACTGCAATTCCGGTGAACAGTTTACCCGAATCGATTCCGACTGCGATATCTTGGGTTTCTTCCCCTGATGAGGGTTCAAGTAACTGGACTTGAAAAATGTCTAGGTCGTTGTGTATGACCTTGGCTTTGCCTGACTTTAACCAGCGTCGAACACGACTGGCTTTAGCTGGCATTAACGGCTTACCGTCTGGTGATAAAACTGGTACACGAATCATGGGTATAAGCCTCTCGTGAAGTAGAGACGCGCCATAGCGCGTCTGTACATAGTCCCCTCGACCACCGTTAACAAGATATCCTTTCTGCAAGCGTCTATGACAAGTAGACTTGTAGATAATTCGGACTGGGGAAGTATCCGAAAGTACGTGCCAGTTAACGGCTCGGCGGTCTATTCAACTCTTGCGTCACCAGCCTTGTCTCTGGCAATCCCTGATTTCAAGCGATAGCTAAATCAGGGTTGTTGAAACTTGGCTTTTGCTTTTTCTGCCTAGGATTTTCTGGTCTGGAGTCTGCACCAGAAAGTTACTGTTTTGCCAAGTATACCCAAAGATAGATGTCAGTTGGTATAAATTGTGTATTTTGTTTTAAGAAAATCTTTATACATGGGTACGAACAGAGAAAGATCGATTGCTAAAACTGTTACGGAGTGGGGCTTAATGCCCTGTGTAGTACATCTGCACCGGAGGATCTTCAGTTCACGAAAGCTTCCTAGCTTGAATTATAGGCTAAGCGAGAATATATTCGGTGAGGCGATCGCGCAATGTTTAAGGAAGATGTGGGTAATGCATCGCAACCTTGGGAGAGGGGTTGGGGGTGATATGATGTCCGCCTTAGGGAGGCAGAGCCTCCCTAAAAGCATTCCCAGGCAGAGCCTGGGAACGAGATGGCTAGGCAGAGCCTGGGAACGAGACGACTAGGCAGAGCCTGGGAACGAGACTAGCCTACAGGTTGTAGCAACCGCGCTGGCGATTCACCCGGTAAAACCTTAACCTTACCATTCTCATCTACATCAACCACAGCGGTTTCTCCCTCAATGATCTGACTTGCTAACATGGCTTCGGCTAAACTATCTTCTAATAGCCGCATAATTGTCCGACGTAGCGGTCGCGCTCCATAACTGGGATCATACCCTTCTTCGACTAAACGCTCTTTGAACCGTTCCGTCACTTCTAGGGTAATTCCCTGTTCAATTAGGCGAATTGAAACTTCCACAAGTAGGAGCTCGGCAATTTGCTTAATCTCGTCTCGCGTTAACTGACGGAAGACGATAATATCGTCAAGGCGATTGAGGAACTCTGGACGGAAATATTCCTTGAGTTCATCATTCACTCGGCTGCGAATCCGGTTGTATTGAGATTCCGCCAGATTATCTGAGTCTTCAAACCCGAAACCACCGCCACCTTTTTCAATCACCCGCGAACCGATGTTCGAGGTCATGATAATCAGGGTGTTCTTGAAGTCTACGGTACGACCCTTAGCATCCGTCAAACGACCATCATCCAACAGTTGCAGGAGGCTATTGAAGACATCAGGGTGCGCTTTCTCAATTTCGTCAAACAGGAGTACCGTGTAGGGTTGACGCCGGACGGCTTCTGTAAGTTGACCGCCTTCGTCATAGCCGACAAATCCTGGAGGCGAACCGATTAGCTTGGAGACAGTGTGCGGGTCCATGTACTCGGACATATCCAAGCGAATCATCGCATCTTCTGACCCGAAGAAGTAAGCCGCCAGCGCTTTCGCCAATTCCGTCTTACCAACTCCCGTCGGTCCTGAGAAGATAAAGCTAGCAATGGGTCGATTCGGGTCTTTTAACCCCACTCGCGCCCGCCGAATCGCTTTGGAGACGGCTGTAACCGCTTCTTCTTGACCAATTAATCGTTGGTGTAAGGTATCTTCCATGTGTAGCAGCAGGGCTGATTCGGATTCGGTCAGCTTGTTAACGGGTACACCCGTCCAGGAGGAGACAATGTGGGCAATATCTTGCTCATTCACCAGAGGCGTCTGTACGGGGGTATCTGCATCGGTTTCCTCTTGCAGAATCGCCTGCAGATCCCCTTCTAGTTCCTGTTCGCGATCGCGCAATTGGGCGGCTTTCTCAAAGTCCTGGAGACGAACGGCTTCTTCTTTTTCTTTGCTCACCTGACGCAATTGACGCTTGATGTCTCGCGTGGCTGGGGAGGGCTGACAATGGATTAAATGGACACGACTTCCGGCTTCATCAATTAGGTCAATGGCTTTGTCCGGTAAGAAACGATCACTGATATAGCGATCTGAGAGTTTCGCCGCTGCATCCAAAGCACTATCCGAGATTTCTACCCGGTGATGCTGTTCATAAGCATCCCGTAACCCCTGCAAAATTTCAATGGTTTCCTCAACCGAGGGTTCACCAACCATAATCGGTTGGAAACGGCGTTCTAGGGCGGCGTCTCGCTCAATATGCTTGCGATATTCATCCAAGGTAGTCGCCCCTACACACTGGAGTTCGCCCCGGGATAAAGCGGGTTTGAGCATATTTGCCGCATCTAATCCGCCTTCTAGCGCCCCAGCACCGACTAAGGTATGGATTTCGTCAATCACCAGGATAATATTCCCCGCTTGACGCACTTGGGCCATTATATTCTTGATGCGTTCTTCAAAGTCACCCCGGAAACGGGTACCGGAAATCAGTGATCCGATATCCAAGCTGATGACCTGCTTATTTTCCAACAGTTCCGGCACATTTTTATCCGTAATCCGTTGTGCCAACCCTTCTGCGATCGCGGTTTTGCCGACGCCCGGTTCTCCCAATAATACGGGATTATTCTTGGTTCGGCGTCCTAAAATCTGAATAATCCGTTCGATTTCCTTGACACGACCCACCACAGGGTCTAACTTACCTTCTGCGGCTAACTGGGTCAGATTCCTGCCAAACTCTTCTAGGGTGGCGGATTTTGATGTGCCACCCATCATCGAAGTCCCTGGTCCTCTAGCGCTTGCCGCCGCCGCTACTTCGCCGATAGCTTGAATCAGTTTAGTGCGGGCAGTTGCTGAGTTGACGCCCAAACTTTGCAACACTTTACCCGCGACGCTGTCGCTGTCTTGCAGAATGGCGAGTAACAAATGCTCCGGACCGATATAATTATGTCCTAGTTGTCGAGCTTCTTTAAAGGAGAGCTCAAACAGGCGTTTGGCTTTGGGAGTGAAGGGAATTTCAGCCGGAACAAAGCCTGAGCCGCGACCAATAATTCGTTCGACGACTTTCCGGGTTGATTCCAGGGTGATGTCCATCTCTTTGAGGACAATTGCGGCTACACTGGTTCCTTCTCGCAGCAATCCCAACAGGATTTGCTCTGTTCCCACGAGATTGTGTCCCAGGCGACGGGCTTCCTCCTGGGCGAGCATAATAGATTTGATAGCTCTGTCTGTAAAATGTTCAAACATGATGGGTTTCCTTTACCGAAGGGTTTATGACGTGGTGATAGTGATATACTAATCACCATTTTTGTAAATTTTTATGTACATTTACACTAACACTCTACCTCTGTATGATTTACTCCATCAGTGGGCAGAACCGTAATGGTTGGGTGTAGTTGCCGTCTACAGGGGATTTCAGGGAATTCAGATTAAGTTTTGAAGATGGCATCCCTTTCTACCCATGTATACTTAGTTTGTTCTATTGGTCAACCGTATTGGGGATTGGGGATTAGGAATTGACGGTTGGGGGTTGGGTGAAGCATTCGCGTTGGGATTTGAGTAGAAAACCGATAAATTGGGGCGCGAATGCTTCACCCCTACGAATGAATTATCTCCCTCATCTCCCAGACGTTCCAGCGCATTTTGAAGCCTAACGGTTACTTGATTTAATCCGACTGTTTAACCACTTGCTTTAACCCTTTCTTCCAGTCTGCGGCTGTCTGGGGGTTGGGATAAGTGCCAATGAGTTCTCTTAATTCGGTTTGATGCTTGGGTTTGAGTTCAGATTTAGTGCGATTTCCCAGGAGACAGATGGCGCGTTGTAGACTATCTTTATCACCAGGAACTTTTGGTGGTAAGTCTACCGGAAAGGTGGGATGGGGTTTTTGGGACGATGATTTGATGCTGGTTATGGCGGGGAGACTGGCGGGGAGAGGGGAGAGATCAACGGGATTGATGTAACCATAACCGCCTTTTTTGTCGGTGAAACAGAGTCGGGGAATTCCTTTTCTTTGTGTTCCATCCAGTCTGCCAATTCTACCTCTATGTTTGTGTTTGTTTGAATGGGCGGGATCAACAATACACATATCACCGGGATACAAGGTATAGTTCTCCGTGGTCGTTTTGCCGTTATCGGAGCTTCCGGTACAGTGTTTTCCGTGGTTGAGATAAACTGTAACTTGCTTCATGTGACTGATGACAGACGTAGGATGGCACGTCTCTACATAATCTACTGGCGTGGCACAACTAAAATGGTGGAATAGACTTTACCACCACAATACTTATTCAGCAACCCCTATTGTATCCGGTCGGATGGCTCTAATAATTGTCACCGGATTCAGGGGGTTAAAACGGGTGAGTTGGGCGACGGGAATGGAACGGGAAAGCTGAACCTGTAACAATCGATACGTCCAACCGCGATCGCTAAACCAATTGACTGCCTGATTTAGGTGTTCTAAGGTTGCCAAGGCTAACACGACTATTCCATTATCCACCAGTTGCGCCTGCGTCCGATCTAAAATCGCTAACAAGTTTCCTCCACTTCCGCCAATAAAAACACGCTGGGGTGTGGGTAGCTGTGACAAAATATCCGGTGCTGTACCATAGATCGAGGTAACATTCGTAACCTGTAAACGACGGCAATTTTGTTCAATTAAAGCCGTTCCCATCGCCGTTTTTTCGATAGCATAGACTTGAGACGTCGGCGATAATCGGGCAATTTCAATAGACACTGAACCTGTTCCTGCACCAATATCCCAGATAATTTGTTCCGGTTGTAGGGATAGTTCTGCTAAAATCAGGGTACGGATTTCCCGCTTGGTCATTAAACCGGGGCGATCGCGAAAACTGGCAAAGCTGTGATCCGATAGCCCTAATATAGGTAATGTGGCGACATCTATAGGGGTATCACTAAGTTCAGATTGACGCAGGAGAATCACCACATTCAGCGGCGCGATCGCTTCTAAGTGTACCGCATCCACAGGCAAACACCTCACCCGTTCATCGGTTCCACCTAAGTTTTCACACAGCCAAAACTGGTAATCACCAGGTAAATCCAGATCAAATAACAGGTTTGCGATCGCACTCGGCGTATTTATTTTATCCGTAAGCACGGCAATTTTTTCCGTCCCCTGTTGTAGCGCTTGGGTTAACCGTTCTAAAGAACGCCCATGACTACTAATCGTCACCGCATCTTGCCAAGGGACTTTAACCCGACTAAATGCTAATTGTACTGCACTGACATGGGGATGAAACGTGAGATGTTCTCGTGGCAATTCGGTTAATAATAAACGTCCCAAGCCAAAAAACAATGGATCACCACTGACTAACACAATAATACAGCAATTTGGGTCATTCTTTACCAACTGACGACGAATCTCACGGATCACTGGAGTCAAATCGCCCAAAACCAGGCGGGGTGCGGGATGACCAGGGAAGTAACTTAGGACGCGATCGCTCCCTACTAACAGAGTCGCCCGTTCTACTAATTGTCGCACGGATTCTGTGAGTCCCCCTGCACCATCTAAACCGATTCCGACTACATGAATATCATTGGTCATTGGTTATTAGTTATTAGTTATTAATATTTTATGTAGTTCGTAGTAGGCACTTTAGTGCCAGAAGCGAAGACAGCGCTTACTACAAACGCTTAATTCAGCAACATTCGAGTTAAGTTTCCGAATTTTCCCAGGCTAAGACCATTAAAGCATTAAGAATCGCCGCCGCGACAGGAGAACCCCCTTTGCGCCCATTAATTTGAATTTGCGGAACTAGAGTTTTTGCTAAAGCCTCTTTTGCTTCCACGACAGAAATAAATCCTACAGGTGCGCCAATAACTAAAGCTGGTTTTACTGAAGATTGTTGTAACTCAGCACATAATGCTAACAGTGCAGTCGGTGCATTACCAAAGACATAAATGGCTTCAGGAAACTGACAATAACAACTTAATAAACCCGTTTCCGTGCGAGTCTTACCAGGAAGCGCCACAGATGCTTGTTCAACCGCCGCCATTACCGGATTCCTGAAGGTTTTGCCCACCATTCCAGTAATTCCCTGTTTAACCATACCCACATCAGTAATAATCGGGGTTTTATTTTGGATAGCCGTAATTCCGGATGCAATTGCCTCTGGACTAAAATGAATTAGTTTAGCAAATTCAAAATCCGCCGTACTGTGAATCACCCGCCGGACAATAGCATATTCATCAGGCGTAAACTTATGTTTGCCAATTTCTTGGTCAATGATAGCGAAACTTTGCTCTAGAATTGGATGATTTAGCGGATTCCTCATAACTACATTAACTTCTATAAATATCCTTCCACCCTGACAAATGAAAAGTGACGAATAACGCTCCTCGCCGTTAATTTTAATTTTCCCCACCTACTTACAGCCCTAGTGCTTGTCGAGTTTGAGTACCAACCCGACCATCTGGAGTCAAACCTTTACTTGCCTGAAACGCTGTTACTGCTGCATCCGTTAAGGAACCAAAGATACCATCTGCATCTATGTCAAATTCCCGTTGAATCAGCGCTTTCTGAACAGCACGTACATCCTCTCCCCGCATAAATGGGCGAGTAAGAAATAATAGTCTTTCTCGTTCTGGATCATCAGGGGGTAATACACCAAGCAGTTCAGCCTGGATAATCGGAAACTTAGCTCTCCAAGTGGCAGGTTGTCTCACATTTAAGCCATCATCAATATGAACAGGATCACCAAAATCTCCTCCCCATCTCAGAATCGGATCATTTTGTATATTTCTGATGAAATTTTGGATGGCAACTGGCAGGTTTCTCAAATTACTTGCTCTCAGAACAGTACTATTAAATAGGCGACCGTTTAGTAGGATATTCATGTCAATAGCATGACCGACTAAGTGATTTGACCGACTTGCGGGAGGAACAATAGCCCCTCCAATGGGAACACCTTGTTGACGGACTGACTGGGTGACAAAAATTTCTAAGCCATTGTTAGCCGCAAAGCGATCGATTTTTTGTAGGGAATCAAAAAATTCAATATCTGCTTGAATAACTTCACCCGTAAATCGAGGAGACTTAAAAGTTTCTAGATTAGTTGCCATGATTTGTCTTTTAAGATTATTAATTTAAAAAACTCAAAACCATTCAATTAAAGCATGGATAGTTAAAGATACTAAATAACTTTATGAAATATTTCGATTTTCACTAAGTAAGAATATTATTCTCAAGAGGGCGGTTGTAGACGCTTACTTCGGCTTCTCTATAAAATCTAACGGGAGCAGTACGGAAAACCCGAAAATCCTAAATATACATGGGTAGAAATAGAGGAGGATCAATTGCTAAAACTATGACGGAGTGGGGCTTCATGCTGCATATAGTACATCTGCACCGGGGGAACTTCAATCCAATATCTGGCACAATAGCGTAGGGATGAAATTTATGGGTGAATATGGCGACTTATTTAGTGACAGGTGCGAACCGAGGTATCGGCTTAGAGTTTTGCCGACAGCTAACCGAACGAGGAGAAACGGCGATCGCGGTTTGTCGCCAAACGTCTGAAGCTCTCGACAGCTTAGGAATTCAGGTGGAGAGGGGGATTGACATCACCTCAGATCAGTCCGTTGGTGACTTAGCGGCACGTTTAAAGGATACTCCTATAGATGTATTGATTAACAATGCCGGAATTTGGCGGAAAAATACCCTTCCCCAACTTAACTTTGATACCATTCGGGAACAATTTGAGGTGAATGCGTTGGGTGCTTTGCGGGTAACAATGGCTTTACTCCCCCATTTGGGTGCAGGTGCTAAGATTGCCATCATGACTAGCCGCATGGGTTCTATTGAAGACAACACCTCTGGTAATGCTTACGGCTACCGCATGTCTAAAGTCGCACTATCCATGGCGGGTAAATCCCTGTCGATTGATTTAAAACCTCGTCAAATTGCTGTGGCTATCCTCCATCCGGGTATGGTTAGTACAGATATGACCGATCATAGTGGCATTCCTCCCCAGGAAGCAGTTCAGGGACTTTTAGCCCGAATTGATCAGCTCAACTTGGAAAATTCTGGCACGTTTTGGCACGCGAAGGGGGAAGTACTTCCTTGGTAAGCTCTGTTGAGTCAGTGGATAATCAATACAATAACGGACATAATATAAGGATGCGATCGCGTGACAAAATTTCCCGTCCTTTGGTGATTGCTCACCGAGGCGCAAGTGGCTATCGTCCCGAACATACCCTAGCTGCTTATGAATTAGCGATGCAGATGGGGGCTGATTACATTGAGCCCGATTTGGTGATGACGAAGGATGGGGTATTGGTGGCGCGTCACGAGAATGAAATCTCTAGTACCACAGATGTGGCGACTCGTCCAGAATTTCGCGATCGCCAAACCACTAAAATGATTGATGGGCAAACTATCAGGGGTTGGTTTACTGAAGACTTTACTCTCGCTGAACTAAAAACCCTACGAGTCAAAGAACGATTACCTCACCTGCGTTCAACAGAATTTGATGGCTTGTTTGATATTCCTACCCTGGTAGAAATTCTGGAACTCCTCCAACGCCAAAATGCTGCAACTGGACACAGGATTGGCATTTATCCGGAAACTAAGCATCCCACCTACTTTAACGCGATCGGACTCTCCCTAGAAGAACCATTGGTAGAAATCCTCAACCAGTACGGTTGGTGCGATCGCACTTCCCCTGTGTTCATTCAATCCTTTGAAACGGCGAACTTGAAAGCGCTGAAGCAGATGACGGATGTATCTTTAGTCCAGTTAGTGAATGACATCGGTCAACCCTACGATTTTATTGCTCATCCTCAACAGTGTGACAATAGCAGTCGGATGTATCGAGATCTAGTAACGCCTCAGGGATTAAGGGAAATTGCTGATTATGCCGATGCGATCGGCGTTAACAAACGTCTGATTGTACCCACAGGAGCGGATGGTTACTTGTTAGCCCCCACCTCGTTGCTAGATGAGGCTCATGCTCAGGGTTTGCAGGTTCATGGCTGGACATTCCGCAATGAAGAGGTTTTTCTCGCCCCAGACTATCAAGGTAATCCTGAGTTGGAGTATCAGCAATTCTATCGCCTGGACATTGATGGACTATTCAGCGACTTCCCAGATACAGCGCTTCAGGTTTCTCGATCATCGGTGTAATATCAAGTCCGCCTAAACAATCATTATTCCCTTCTTCCTTGCCACCTTTCTCCTTCCCTTGAAACCCTGCAGCCTTGGAGCCACCCAAATGTGAGTATTCCACCGGACATGATATAACCCCTGTTAACGAACCTTAAGACGAATGTCGCTTAATTAAGGCGGGTGGGCAGTGAGGAAGGGTATGTCTGGAACAACCTGCCAGGAAAAGGGATCTATCTTTAGGAGACCGAGTAAAAATACTTACTGACGACCCAGCTTTTATGAAATGTGAAGCTAAATAATATGAACAACTCTATAGTAACTTTGATGTTACGAATTATTGCGTCACACTTCTTAACATAAGCAAATCTTACATTACAATTCTTAGCATAGACTAACTTGGCTAAAAAACTCTGACGAGAGAATAAAAGTCACCCCTTCTATCATCAGGGTTTCACTGTGGCAACTCTCACACAGAGAATCAATAGCACCCACTTTGAGGGAAAGAGAAAGTCACCCTCCGGATCAACGAATAATTTAACCTGATTCAACTGATAGCCATAACTTAAACACCACTAAACCTAGGACGTATTTCAAGTGTATTTCGGTTCAACTATAGTCATAGTGGGTAATCTACAGTTTTGTGTATTACGCTTAATTGAGTCAAATCTAGTAACTTCGGTGTATCCCTTAACCCAGAACTTCTGTGAAGAAAACTTAAAGCATAAGATGTACTTATTAAGGGTGTATAAACTATCAATGAAGCTTTGGTAAAGATAATTGATCTTGGATTTTATCTTGCTATAGTTTAATTATAGAGCAGTGGCAAAAAAAGATTTCTCTCAAACTTCTACTAATCGGGTGCGCCACTAACAGGGTAAATCCGAGAAGTGAAGAAAAAGTCTCTGATAAGAGCAATTTATCTCTCAAAATTTTCGGGCTAGGTGAATCAAGCCTAAGCTCAAAGGTTCGTACATCTACACGGAGAAAGGAAAAATGAAACTCGTTGCATCTACCGCGATCGCTATCAGCTTAACATTTTCTACTCAAGTTGGCGCAGCTCCTGTTTCTGCCAATCCCAGTATGGAGAATAAAATCAGGCAAGACCAGCCGATAAGTCCTCAACAGCAAATAGAGGATACGGCTACTTCAGATTTTTGGCTTCGATGGCCTTGGTAGTAGTGAAATTAAATACCTAACAGCTTAGGGTTTGACAACTGCATGTCAGTTTAGACCATAAGAAATGATTGAAGCCTTAGTGGGGTTTGAGTTGTTAGACTCTTATTAGTAACCCCTGAGGGACTTGTATGAAACGATACCACTATCCATTCTGGCTACTTCAAATTGTTCCCTATTGCTTTCTAGTTTCAGTCAACTCCGTTCAAGGGCAAATTGTCCCCGATGGAACATTACCCACAAATGTTAATAGTTCAGACAATCTTCAATTCACTATTACTGGAGGTAGCCAAGCCGGAGAAAACCTTTTCCATAGCTTTGATGAGTTTTCCGTGCCGACAGGTGGAGCGGCTTGGTTTGACAACACCTCTACTGTCCAGAACATTATCAGCCGTGTGACCGGGGATTCAATCTCGAACATTGATGGTTTACTCAAAGCGCAAGGTAATGCCAATTTGTTTTTCCTCAATCCCAATGGCATTATCTTTGGTGCTGAAGCTGCCCTAGATTTGGGTGGCTCTTTTATTGCCAGCACAGCCGATAGTGTAAAATTTGCTGATGGCACAGAGTTTAGTAGCACTAACCCTTCAACATCATCGGTACTTACCGTCAGTGTTCCTGTTGGATTGCAATTTGGCGGCTCCCCAAGACCTATTATCAACCGTTCTCAAGCAAGTCGGGGTGATATGCAGGAACAATTTAATAGTTTTAGAGCTCCTGCGGGTTTGAGAGTGGATGCAGATAAAAGCTTGGCACTTGTAGGCGGTGAAGTTATTTTAGAAGGTGGAAATCTAACAGCACCAAGTGGGCGGATTGAAGTAGGAAGCGTTGGTAGTAACAGTAGGGTCACGTTGAACCCAACCAATCAAGGTTGGGTTTTAAGCTATGAGGGTGTTGATAATTTTCAGGATATTCACCTATCCCAAACAGCTATCATTGATGTAACTGATCTGAGTCCTTTGCCTTTGTTTAATAGTGGAGATATCGGTAGTGGTGATATCCAAATACAAGGCAGAGAAATCACACTCACTGATGGTTCACAAATTTCTTCGTTCACGTTTGGGTCAGCCCCAGCTGGAAATATAGTCGTGACTGGCTCAGAATCAGTGGAACTGAGTGGATTTTTAGATATTCTGGGGTCTACCAGCATAAACACGATCACGGGAAATGACGGAGATGCCGGAGACATAAAAGTTAATACTCGGCGGCTAATCGTCCGGGATGGAGCAGGAATATCTACAAGTTCATTTCCATTAATCAAAGGTTCTGTTAGTACAGGTCGCAGTGGAGACTTAACTGTCACTGCCTCGGAGTCAATCCAAATACGCGGTGGTTCCCCAATTGTTGGATCAAGTGAATTAAAGGTTGACACTTTCACCAATGGAGATGCGGGAAATTTAGAGATTACTACAGCACGGCTAATTATTGAGGATGGGGGAAAACTAACAGCAGCGACATCTGATGCGGGTCAGGGAGGAACGATAACAATCAATGCCTCGGATTCTGTGGCAATCATGGGTACAGGTATTGGTATGGAAGGTCAGATCAATCCCAGTAGTTTAGAAGCTTCAAGTCAAGGAACAGGCGATGCGGGAAACTTAGCGATTACCACCAATAACTTGAGACTCCGAGATGGAGGAATTGTATCAGCTGCGACCTCCGGTGCAGGTCAGGGTGGAAGGTTGACGGTAAGCGCCTCAGATACTGTAGAGGTTATTGGTAATGGTTTAGGAGAAGATGGCCAGGTTATTCCTAGCCGATTGGAAGTTTCCAGTGAAGGAACGGGTGATGCAGGAAATTTAGCTATTACTACCAATAACCTAAGACTCCGAGATGGCGGAGAAATCAGGGCAACCTCAGATCAAGCAGGAGGAGGTGACATCGACATCACGGCGGAAGATATTCATCTACGCAACGGTAGCTTAATCAGTACCAGCGTTTTTGAGAGTATCGGTGGCGGCGGCAATATTACGATTAACTCCGATGTATTGATTGCCCTAGAAGATAGTGACATTCTGGCAAATGCCTTTGATGGCAGGGGCGGTAATATTGAGATTGTCTCTCCCGTGTTTCTGGCAGACCTTTTCTCTAGCGGTCAAGGGACAGCAGTAGGTCGCAACCCAGGTTCCTTTGAACCATTTCGCGGGAATGATCGAGTGGATATCTCAGTCGAGGCATTAGGTACGAGTTCCACGGCGGCATCTGGTAGCTTATCAGTATCTTCTCTGAGCTTGGATCAAAATTCTATCTCGTCCCTATCCACTACTTTTGTCCCTCCAGAGCAAGTAATTGCCGATAGTTGCCTTACCCACCGCAATAAGGAGCAAGGTAGCTTTATCGTGACAGGTACGGGTGGTTTACCCAATACCCCCTATGATCCACTACAGGGTCGCTATACTGTCACTCAGGTTCAGGGAATTACTGGCGATGGGGGACAACAAGCAACGACGCCAAGGGTCAATTCCCCATCCTCAACCCCCAGTTTCTGGAAACCCGGTGACCCAATTCAAGAAGCTCACGGTATGATGGTAACGTCTGATGGACGTATCATAGTGGGTACTGCTCCTGAACTGGTGGCGATGATTAACGCTGATGATTTAATCTGCTATCAGGCGGCATCACCAGAAGAATAGCGAGTCCCCTAATAGCAGTTCGCTCTCTGCTCGCCTGGCTCAGGAATAATTATTCCCAAACAGTATTTATCGAGGGCGAATTTAAAGTTTCAATAATAATTTATTCCTTAAAACCTAATTTTTCGGTTCCAATTACTTCACCATTGAATAAGGTAAAGTGAAAGAGCTAGTGCAGCGCCGCTTCAAACATCTACCCGTTAACAAGCTTGCGAAAAAGCAGATACCCTAAACAAGTGCAGCCATCAGCCATCTGCCATCTGCCTTTTTGTACTAGCCTTCTAACCATCAAGGAGCGCACGGACATAGGATGTGGAAAGAACTGAGACAAAAAATTTGGGCAGGGCGAGGTGTCTGGACTGTTGCTCCTGGTGTAGCTGGACTCGTTATCTTATTACGGCTGCTCGGCTTTTTACAGGCTTGGGAATGGGCAACTCTTGACCAATACTTTCGCTGGCGTCCACGAGAACCTGTCGATGAACGAATCCTGATTGTGGGAATTAGTGAGACAGATCTAAAAAAGGTCGGACAGTGGCCCATTCCTGATTCTGTCCTGGCTAAACTGCTCAAAACCATAAAAGCTCAAAACCCCAGAGTGATTGGTCTTGACCTTTATCGAGATTTACCTGTTTTGCCCGGTCAGAACGAATTGGTCAAAGTTTTGGAAACAACTCCAAATTTAATCGGTATAGAAAAAATTAATCAGCAAGATTCTAGCGCCAGTGTAGCTCCCCCACCGATGTTAGACCAAAAAGGACAAGTGGGGTTTAATAACGTGGTGGTCGATGCGGATGGCAAGCTGCGTCGAGGGTTGCTTTATATGGTTAAAAACGATCAACCCACTGTCTCGTTTAGCATGAGACTGGCGTTGATGTATTTAGAAGCGCAAAATATCATAACTCAACCGTCACAAACGAATCCCCACATTTTTCATTTAGGGAAGGGAACATTTCAACCTTTTTCAGCGAATGACGGCGGTTATGTTAGCGCAGATGACGGGGGTTACCAGATTTTGCTAAACTATAGGGGTCCGGCGCGTACCTTTTCCAGGGTGTCATTGACAGAGGTACTCGAAGATCGGATACAACCAGACTTAATGCGCGATCGCCTCGTTTTAATTGGGGCAACGGCAACTAGCCTGAATGATTTCTTCTACACCCCTTATAGTGGTGATAAAATTGCCACCCAAGAGCGTACACCTGGGATAGAAGCTCAGGCTAACATAATTAGTCAATTGCTCAGTTCAGCCTTAGACGGACGTTCTGGACTCAAAACTTGGTCCGAACCTATCGAAGTGGTCTGGATTTTCCTCTGGTCTTTAACGGGTGCAACCCTGTGTTGGGTTTTGCGAGATGCTGGAGGTTTGGCTAAATTGCTGCCGCGTTGGACACTAATCAGCCTTTTGTTCGCGCTGGCAGGTTTGGTGGGGAGCAGCTACTTAGCCTTTATCATCAGCAGTTGGTGGATTCCTGTAATTCCTCCCGCCTTGGCTTTATTGGGTGCCGCTACAGCAACTACGGGGTACATCGCCAACTTTGAGCGTGAAGAACGGCAGATGGTGATGAATTTATTCGGTCGCCATGTAACGAAGCAAATCGCCGAAGCAATTTGGCGCGATCGCGAACAACTTCTCAAAGAAGGACGTCTACGTGGTCAGAAAATGACGGCGACGGTTCTGTTCTCAGACCTCAAAGGGTTTAGTACAGTAGCAGAAAATATGAGTTCGGAAGTGCTTATGGCTTGGCTGAACCAATATATGGATGCTATGGCTGGGACGGTGCTAGACCATGGCGGTGTTGTGGATAAGTTTATCGGAGATGCGGTGATGGCTGTGTTTGGCGTGCCGATTAAACGCACGACATCGGAGGAAATTGCTCAAGATGCTATAGCCGCCGTTAGCTGTGCTTTAGCCATGGCACAGAAACTGCAAACCCTCAATCAAGAGTGGCAACGTCAAGGCTATCCCCAAACAGCGATGCGCGTGGGAATTGCTACAGGAGATGTCGTCACAGGTAGCTTGGGAAACTCTCAAAGACTCGACTATACCACCCTAGGAGATAGCGTGAATGTCGCGGCTCGATTAGAAAGTTACGATAAAACTCTAGATGGGGGAATTTGCCGGATTTTAATCAATGAAGAAACCTATCAGCATCTGCAAAATCAATTCCCCACGAAACAAATCGGTCAGGTGAGACTCAAAGGGCGCGAACAGTTAACCGCAATTTATCAAATTTTGCTGTAGTTGTTCAAAATGCCCTGTATAATGATTTAGATTTTGCTAGCAAAGATCACTATTGAGTCTAAAATTCTTCAGGCAAAATTTTTCAACAGCTAGAGTAGGTGCATCACATCCAAACCCTTTGTCAAAAGACCCTTATGAAACGAAGGACCTAATCTCATGAACACTACTCGGCAAAAATTAGTAACGATCATTGCCGGGACAGCTTCAATTGTTTCCCTGCAAATGTTCGGCTTTTTAGATCTACCTGAACCCCGGATTTTTCAGTCGTCAAAAAAATTAGAAGTTCTGACCTCGACCTGGAAAGATCTACCCGCCAATGCGGAGTTAAAATCAACGTCAACCAATCGTGCGTCTAAACAATATATACCACCAGTGGCAAGTAATCCACGGCGGACGATTGGGTCGGGTTCACGCGGCTGTAGCCAATCGTTAACCAACGATTTAGTTACTTTATTGATCCCATCGGAGGATTATGCTGGACAAACCACATCGGGTCATCCTACCTTTTTCTGGCATTTATCACAGCCTGTCTCTGTACCCATGCGGTTTGCTCTAGTGGAACCTGGAGTTCCTGAACCGCTATTTGAGAAACAGATTGACTCTCCCCAGATGGGAATGATGCAGTTGCAACTTCCCAAAGACCGACCTGAACTGCAAACCGGACGAACCTATAAATGGTCAGTAACTCTGATCTGTAATACCAAGCGTCCGTCAGCCAATCCCGTATTTATTAGCTGGATTGAGCGTGTACGCACACCAGGGGTTTTAGAACAACAACTGCCATCGACTCCTCCTCTCAAGAGCAATGTGCCAACACAGGTGTGGCGCGATCGCGCTTGGAGCTATGCTGAATCTGGGCTTTGGTACGATGCCTTAGCGGCAATGTCCAACGTGCCAACGGCTAATTCCCATGAGCTAGCCACCAACGATGATTTTCTGGCTCTGCTTGAGCAAGTTGGTTTGACTCAAGTGACCCAGCAAGAACGGCTTAATGTTGCCATAAGACCATAAACATTCAAATGGACAGCCCACTAGCTTCGAGTAGGTCTTATGTAACGGAAAGCGGGTAGAGCGTGAACATTAGTGCAATACCGGGAGTAGGGATAAATGGTGTATCCCTACTCCCTCTTTTGAGTTCAATTGAGCAAGCCCTAACTAATTCCAATTCCCAATCAGAATAAACGGCGACCAAACCGCAGGATGATTATAGTTGACATTAGAGATCATCTGAAGCTGCGCCTGTCTTAACGCTTCTGCCCGAGTGATGTCAGGTTGGCTCAGTTGGCGATAAAATTCGGCAATCAGCGGTACAGTCGCTTCATCATTGATATACCACAGCGTCGCTAAAGCACTCTCGACACCCGCTCGAACAGCGACACCCGCAATTCCTAACGCTGAGCGATTGTTACCCGTCGCCGTTTGGCAAGCACTCAAGGTGAGGAGTTTCACCGCTTCTCGACGACCGCGAGAACGCAATAAATTGTCGAGTTCTTCAATACTAATTTGTTGATCATAACCCAGTAGAAATGTACTCTGGGAATCGACACCAAACTTGCCATGGGTTGCCATGTGAACAACGGGAAAATTTTTGCGTCTTAGTTTTGCTTGCAAGTTCGAGAATGTAAATTCCTGATCAATTAACTCAGTCCCGCCTAATATTTCTTCGACCGCCTTTAGCTCAGCTTTTACATTCGTGAGGGCGGAAAAGGGAGGTCTAGCAACCGTTAAACCCATACTCAACACACTTAAGTGATTGTGATCTAGCGGTTGACTCGTAGTCAATGACAGACTGGGGGTAATCGCAATGGGATACTTCTCAATCAAAAACTTTTGACCATCATGCAGGGCACTCATGGGTATCTGACGCAAGACGCCATCGTTGATGAAGACTAACGTCTTGGGTTGCATGAGAGCTAAATCAGCTTCCAGAGGACGAATCAGCAGATTATAAATTTCTTTTGCTTGGAAGATATATTGCTCTGTGGCTCGCAGTTCGAGAAAGTAGCGTAGCTGCTCAATCTCGGCTTCCATATCTTCTTTACTGATGGGGATAGGATAGTTTTTCAGGGAACCATCAGGCGAGCGCAGGATCATTTCGGTGCGATCATTCAAAATGATCGAGTAGATGACAGCCGCATTAGCATCGGCTAATCCTTTCTCATTTTGGGCTTTGTCTTTCGCCACTTGCACACATTCATCGCCGAAAAAGTTTTCCAACTCTGCTAGTTTGAGCAGTTCGACGATATCGATGACTTTTTTCAGGGGTGAGGCTGCTACCTGGGAATTAGGATCGCTCAAATCGCCACTGGAAGCATTCAGGAGCAAATCAATCAATTCCCGATAAACGGGTTCAACCTGTTCCCGGAAATCCAGTTGTAACTCTTTATTGGTAACTAAATCGCCGCGAATGTTTTGCAGCGTCGCGATTGCTTGTTCATAAGCGGAAATGGCTTGAGTGGTGGCTCCTCTAGCTTTCAGCATCCGCCCTGCTTGCCATTGCCAGCGATACAAACTATCGGATGATTGAATTTGCTGGGCTCTAAATTCCGCTTGGCGAGTCAACTCCATCGCCGTGCTGTAGTCTCCGGCTGATTCATACAATTGTCCTAAGCTCCCTAGGGCAAAGGATTGAGCTTTAGCATCGCCAATTTTTTGAGCAACCATCATGGCTTGGCTCAAAAGCTGGATCGACTCCTGTGTCGAAGCCTCTGATTCGATACGTTGAAAACTCTGTGCTAGGTTAATCAACGTATAGGCTTTCTGTCGCGAATCGGGTATTCTAACTAGGAGTTCTCTGACTCGTTGCCAATTCGTCTGGAGAAATTCTTGATCAGCACTACTCAATGGTTGGGCTGAATTGTTACCAACATTGACTAGATGACGACTAATCACCCAGCGATTTAAATTCATTAAGGCTTTAATTTCGGTCAAACTCTCTAAGGCTTGAGCCGTTTGTAGACTTTGCTCAAAGAATGTTCTTGCTTGGGTCCAATCCTGAATCGCTTCTTGGGTTAAGCGCGTTGTCTGTTCAATATCTCCTTCTAACTCAGCCACCTGCGCCTGATAACTATACCGGGTGGCTTGGCTCATGTAAACATTCCCCAAGTTATTCAAAGCTGTGGCGATAAAGCTGGTATTATTCAATTCGCGGGCAATTTTTAGGCTACGTTTGTGGGCAGAGAGCGCCTGATCATAGTTTCCCAAACTCCAGTGGGCATTGCCTAAAGCGCCCTGAGCGGCTGCTTGCGTTAAGGGATCTGGGTATTTAGTGGTGAGTTCAATGGCTGACTCTAAGAGAGTAATCGCTCGCGGATGCTGTCCCAAATCATTGTAGGTTTGGGCTTGTTCAGTTAATAGCCCCGCGATTTGTTTGCGGTTTTCTGCATCGGGCAAAGCCTGGTAAATTTGGATCGCCTTTTCCCAGTGCGCGATCGCCTGAGCGAGTTCCCCCATTTGCCGATAGGCTAAAGCTAGGTTATTGTGAACAATTGCTCTATCTTTTTCGTCGGTGATTTGAGGTAGGGCTTGTTCCCAAAAGGTAATGGCTTGGGCAAATTCTCCGATTTGATAGGATTCAATTCCCTTGGACACGAGCTGTTTTTCTACAGTCGGTGTGAGCAATTGCTGTTGTTGAATTTCTGTTGCGGATTCGGCTTGCCCAGTGGACCAGGGATGAAAGCTGATACAAAAGACAAGGCTGGCTAAGGATAATCCAATAAATCGACGCCAAAGCTGCCAACCGTGGGACATTTTTCGGAACAACGATAACGATTAACTCTATTTTAGGAAATTTCCACCGGAACTGGGTGGTCTAAATTTGAGGATCTCAGGGTTTCTCAACGTACAAAAACAGGGGACAATTAATCTTCGCAAGCTGCTACTATATTGTATTTCTTCCGGTAAGTGATGATAAAAGCAGAACAAGAAATAAAAGAATATTACTTAGCATGAAGGCAATGGGGTATGAATTATTTTTTTTTGCAACTAGACGCTTTAAACAGTCCGGGGTTTCTCTGCATCCTTGTCAACCGATGACCTTTGCGCTACGGTTTCATGTTTAAACGGTTTCTTTGGGCTTTAAATATGGTTTACTTGAGCTGGAGTTGTACCGCCCTAGCTCAAGACTTGCCATGGATGAGTCAAACTAATCCGGATATTCCACCGGGTATCCTGGAACCCACTCGTCCCAATCTGCCTTCTTTACCGACGACGTCCCCATCACTTCCCCCATCACTTCCCCCACTCACACCCACTCCGGAAATTAACCCGACATCCATACCAAATTTAGATGTAAATGTCAAAATAAAACGAGTGGAGGTATTGGGGAGTACGGTTTTTTCTGGGACTCAATTACAAGCCGTTGTTGCGCCTTTTATTGGTCAAAATGCTTCCTTTGAAGAATTATTAGCGATTCGCACAGCGATTACCGGGTTATATACGGATAATGGCTACACCACCTCTGGTGCTTTTTTGCCGTCTCAGGATATTACTGATGGTGTGGTGAGTATTCAGGTGGTTGAAGGTAGCATCGAACGGATTGATATTCAAGGATTGGAACGTTTGCAGGAGGATTATGTGCGATCGCGGATTCAGTTGGCGACTCGAACCCCGGTGAATCTTCGTCGTTTAGAAGAAGCACTGCAACTGCTGCAACTTGATCCGGTACTCGATCAAATTCAAGCGGAGTTATCGGCGGGAACGATAGCAGGTACGAGTGTCTTAACCCTACAGCTAGAAGAGGCAAAACCTTGGACAAGTGCTGTGACTATAGAAAATCGAGACTCTCCCAGTGTCGGTTCCCTAGGGGGGACAGTGAGAGTAGAGAATCGGAATCTGTTGGGATTAGGCGATCGCTTGAGTGCAGATTATAGCATAACTGAAGGTGTTAATCAGTATGGTCTTCGCTATGAAATCCCCTTAAATCCCAGGGATGGTAAATTAAGGCTCAGCTATAACCATAGCGATAGTGAAATTGTCGAAGATCCGTTTTCAGTCTTAGACATTAACTCCCACTCGGAAACCTTTTCAGTTGGGTTTCGCCAACCCATTGTCCACAAGCCGACGAGTGACTTTGCCCTTTCCTTGTCCCTGGATTTGCGCCAAAGTCAAACCTTTGTCCTTGAGGATATCCCGTTTTCCTTTTCCCTCGGACCTGAAGATGGGGAATCGAAAGTAACCGTATTGCGGTTTAGCCAAGACTGGGTAAATCGTTCAACGGATCGCGTCTTAGCCGCGCGATCGCAGTTTAGTTTTGGTTTAGATGCTTTTGATGCCACAATCAATGATACGGGAATTGATGGGCGTTTTATGAGTTGGGTGGGACAGTTTCAGTGGGTGCAGGCTTTAGGCGCTGATAGTATCATTATCGCTCGCGCTGGAGCGCAATTATCGAATGATTCCCTCTTACCTCTCGAACAGTTCAGTATTGGTGGAATTGATACCGTGCGCGGCTATCGCCAAAATCAGCGCGTGGCTGACAATGGGATTATCGGTTCCGTGGAAGTTCGTTTACCGATTATCCGCCAACCTGAGGGGATTGGTACTGTCCAAATCGCTCCTTTTTTCGATATTGGCACGGTTTGGAACCACGAGGATGAAGTTACTAATCCCAACACCTTAACCAGTATTGGGTTAGGACTTTTGTGGCAACGAGATCCGTCGTGGTCCGCGCAACTGTATTGGGGGATTCCCCTCAATAATGTTGAGGATGAAGGAGGTTCTCTGCAAGATCATGGGATTACTTTTTCTATTCTTTTTCAGCCTTTTTAACCGTTTCTTTTCACGGGATCTGAAAAACCTCTCTCCAAACCTCTCTCCTGCTCTTGAGAGGCTTTGAATCGGCGATTTTGGTCAATTTGATTAGCATCTTGACCTAATCCTTCCTTGAGATCATAAAGGAAGAGGTCAATACTGGGATAGATAATCGAATCAGACATACTTAGTTTTTACCCCGAATCGTTTGCCAAATCCGTTGTAGAAGATTAGGATTTGTTTTAGTCTTGGCTTGTTCTAATTTGGCTAAACCATTCAGGAATGCGGTTAGTAATTGTTGGTGATAGTCATTTATCGGTAACATTCTCCATACACCTTATCTTATTCTCTCATCCCATTTGGCTATTCAGCATTGAGATAGGGAAATATGAATCGTTGAACCGTAGGGGCGCACGGCGTGCGCCCTCATCTTACCGATGTGCGCCCTCATCTTA
>NZ_JAVJZI010000137.1:0-9889 GCF_040223135.1 Coleofasciculus sp. G3-WIS-01 | reverse complement strand
TTCCCAAATGCGTTTAACCGCTATGGGATAGAGAGGTGCGTAGTTCACTATTATGAGAATTAATCTCTCAAAGTAAAAGCGAAGGGAATTTCTGCAATGAAATGAAGTCTGTCTATATTTGACTATACTTTTACCAACTATGGAATTTTTGAACCTCAAGAAGGTGTGCTGGAAATGTATCAGCTCAATGATGCTGGACATTATGTCTTGCAGTCGCCACAAGAGAACCGCTATTGGATAGAAGCACTCAGCTTATTTTTGGGTGTGTGGGAAGGAAGGAAGGGAAACCGTCAGGGGTATTGGTTGCGGTGGTGGGATGAATCTGGGCAACTTTTACCTTGGGGGGTAGAATTGGTTGAGCAGGAACGACTTCGGGCTGAACAAGAACGACTTCGGGCTGAACAAGAACGACTTCGAGCTCAAGCCTTGATCGCACAGTTACGAGCGGCTGGAATTGAGCCAGAGGCGTGAGTACAACCTACCCCCACCACAAGACTTATTCAGCTTTCCCCTAATTAGTAGAGACGTTCCGGTGGAACGTCTCTTCGGTGGAAAAGCCTACCTAAAACCTAAAAGCTAGGTTCTAATCTGGACCATCCGGATCAGCGTCAACGGATACCCCAGGAGCAAAGGATGACTCCGGGTCAAAGAATGATCCAGTATTACGCTTAGAGAGTTGAGGTTCTAAGGGTTCGACAGACATTGGCGAAACCAATTCTGGCGTTTTGCCATTAGAGGCAGGATAGTGGATGCGAATATCTTGTTGGGGTATGATTGAAATCCCTTCTTTGGCAAAGCGTTCCTGAACCATGTAGAGTATCTCTTCATAAGCTGTCCAAAAGTCATTAGTTTTCGTCCAAAATTTAATCCCGATACTCACATAATAGTCACCACCTTTATAAGGAAAAACCGACGGTGCTGGATTATCTAGAGTCAAAGAGTGTGAGTTGGCAATCTCCAACAAAATTTTCTTGACCCGGCGCAGGTTCGTGTCGAAGGAAATACGAACACTTACTCCCCCCTTACGAATACCCTGGGTGGTCAGGTTTTCAATGGTACTGCTCCAAATCGTATTGTTGGGAACGGTATAAATTTGAGCGTCCCACCCTTTAAGTTTTGTATTAGCAAGGGTAATTGAATCGACGTAACACCACAAATCATTGACTTTGATTTCATCGCCAACATCGAAGGGCTTGTACGCCATAATCATCAAACCACTTGCCAAATTTCCCAGGTTACTTTGTAAGGCGAAGGCAAGTACGAAACTCACCCCCCCAAGCAGAGCTAAGATTGGACCCAGGCTGACTTCCAGTGCGGTTAGAGCGAGCAGGAAGGCAACGACGATACCGCCGCGCTTGATCAGCATAACTAGGAAGTTACGTAACAGTTGGGATACATTGCTTAATCGGGAAAGAGTTTGGTTAACAATGATACCGACAAGCTGAGACGCGATCGCGACGCCGATAAAAACGCCTAAAAACTTGCCTGTATTATTAACCCAGCGTAAGCCACCTTCTTCTGACTGGAACCAGTTGATCAGCCGTAGCCCTAAACCTTCGGTGTCGGTTACGTCAAGTTCAACACCACTAACCGCTTGAATATATTTGCGGTAGAACTCAGGATCGCCGCCTTTTTTCTCCAATTCGTTGAGAATAACATTAAAGCGATCAATAATTTCAGTCCGTTCCTCTTGAAGTTCAGTAACTGCAATCACCAGTTGGTTTTTCTCTTCCGATTCTGCGGCGGCATTCTCTTCGAGTTGTTCGGCTGCTTCTTCAAGCTGCTGTTCCTGTTCTTGGAGTTCCTCTTGGCTATCCCCGACTTCCGGGGGTCCAGCGACTTTTTCCTCGCCGTCAACCTCTACTTCCGTGTTTTCCAGAGTGGCTGTCAGTTCATCGAGATTTTTGGAGGATTGCTCTTCAGGGGCATCCACTCCTTCAATGGCTTCCCTGGCTTTTTTCAGGGCTTCTAAGGCGGCTTCAAGTTGTTGAGTTGCTTCTTTATGTTCCGGTGAGTCAGGAATTGTACCCTCTTGGGCTTCTTGGGCATCCTCAACGTCTTTGAGCGCGGCTTCCAAGGTATCTATTTTTTCCGTTGCCGCTTCATAGCTCAACGAGCCAGCCGTCATCTCCTCTCGCGCTTTCTTCGCATCCTCAATCGCTTGTTTTGCCGCCTCCAGTTCCCCTATTTCCTCGGCTTTTTCCCGGGCGCTGCTTGAGGTTTCGTCTTCTTCAATCTTCTGTTTAGTTTCAGCGGCTTCCTCGATGGCTGCTTGGGCTACTTTCAGGTTTTCTTTGGCGTCTTCTACCTTTTTCGCCGCTTCTTCGTATTCTGGAGAGCCAGGAGTGGCACCAGCTTGAGCTTCTTCTGCTTCGGCGAGGGCTTTCTTGGCATCGTCTAACGCATTTGCGGCTTCTTCCTGTTTGCCAATGGTTAAATTTTGCCGTTTTATGGCAATTTCGGCGGCGCTAATTTCCTTGGCTTTTTCTTTGAGCAGCACCAGCCAAGCTGCTGCCTCAATTTCGAGTTCGGCTAGGGTAAGCGGTTGAACCAACAGTCTCAATTCCTCGACGGGAATCGTCGGATCTTCCGTCGTGGTTGCCGCTTGGGGATCTACCTCTTCGGGAATTTGAACTTGTTCAGTCGTCGTTTCTTCCGCTTCAGCGTCTTGGGCTTGCACCGGAGTCCACCACACGGCGAAGGCACAGACAACTCCCGTCAGGACAATTGCACCCACTCGATAACGCTGTCTGGGCTGTTTATCCCTGAATATTTTTCGTTTTAATGCCAGCATTTTGTTAGTTAAAAAACGCAATTACAGCTACAACGGTCTAAAAGCTAAACTGGTTAGACTTATCTTGAGCAGAGAGTTAAAAGCGATTAAATTATTTAATGTTATCAGTATATTATTTCTATTAATTCTTTGTCAATACATCACGTTTGTTTTATCCAGCGCAACCAACAATGGTACCGCTAGTGCAGCATTGGAGCCTTCTGCTCTCTGGACTCTTCTGTCTTCTTGTACTCGCTTGAAAAAGGACTTCAGGATTCATGACATCAGAATCTTGGGTTTAAATTATACTTTTCATCCGGATCAATCAAATAATTCCCATTGTTTGGCTCTATTGAGCGTTCTGGAACCACTCTGTCACCCCATCCGCGATCGCACGGGCTAATCTCTGTTGTTGCTGCGGATTCGTAATCCACTCAAATTCCTCCGGATTAATCATAAATCCAAGTTCTAATAACACCGATGGCGCGGTATGAGGGCGAGTCAGGGCTAGATTATTCCAAAACACCCCATAAGCAGGACGATCTAACTGGTTCACCAGATAATTCTGCAAAAATACTGCTAAATTATGGGCTTGGGGATGATACCAAAACATCCCAACCCCTTTAGTATTCATCGCGTCACCTGCATCAGGGAGAGCGTTGTAATGAATTGAAAGCGCGATCGCAGGTTTAATCTGATTAATCATATTCACGCGATCGCCCAACGACACCGCCTGATCCGCTTCCCTTGTCATATATACCGTTGCACCCTTTTGGCGAAGTTGATCTCGCAGTAACTTCGACACAATCAAATTCACATCTTTTTCCGGATAACCTGTAGGTCCCCTCGCCCCTAATTCCGCCCCCCCATGTCCTGGATCTAGAAGGATTTTAATTCCCGTTAACGGTTGTAAAGCATTTTCAGGGATAACTTCTACGTTTTGAGTGCGAACCGTGGGCGGATGACGTAACGTCAGGATGAGATTGCTTCCTTCATATCTCAGGTCATAACCCCATTGTTGGTCAGATTTCAAGTTAAAGGTATAATTTACCTGAGTTGGTGTAATTTGTTGCCAATCTAAGCGTTTAATCAAGGGGTCATCATCCAAGCGGATCACATCAGTTTGGGCGGTTGTGTTATGCAGCGTTAGCGTAAACGTGCGATCGCCTTGCTGAACACTCATCGGTACAGGTGTACTTAAAGGAAACACTACTTCTGTCGCCCCTGGAATCTGACGAGCGCGGATACTACGAATCATGGCTGTCGGGGGAACAGTATTGGGAACGATACGCACCTCTTCGGCTTTAATCCACGCCCCATAATCCAGACGTACCCACTCCCCTTCCCGCCCCGTAATCGTCGCCCTGACGCCTTTGGGTAAGGGAGTGAGGCGAGAATAGGTGGTACTTGGTCCTGTT
Source organism: Coleofasciculus sp. G3-WIS-01 (assembly GCF_040223135.1). Taxonomy (NCBI): domain Bacteria; kingdom Bacillati; phylum Cyanobacteriota; class Cyanophyceae; order Coleofasciculales; family Coleofasciculaceae; genus Coleofasciculus; species Coleofasciculus sp. G3-WIS-01. The sequence goes on along the minus strand of NZ_JAVJZI010000137.1, from coordinate 5,698 downwards.
CGCGCTACACCTGCATCCACGATTACCTCAGCCACCTCTAATTCAACTGGGTTGATAATTGAAATCTGTCCGGGTGCAGCTTGACTTATGGTTTTCCCATTCAAGGTTAGCTGATATTGCGGTTGTCCTAAATTTGCCGCGATTTGTGCGGTTGCACATCCCTGATAGTAACCCGTCGTTGATTGAACACCAACCTGATTTTGAGCAATTAATCCGGCTGAATTTGGCGGTAACTGGATATTCTGGAATTGAGCCATCAACGGAATGGCTTGATTTGCCAGGTTCACTGTAACTGTAGCATTCGGCGGCGCGATCGCACTAAAACATAATAGTTCTCCGGGTAATCGGGCAATATCGACGTTTGGGGTTAGGGAATCCTTGGCAAAGGTTAACCCGGTTGGCACCTTTGGGGTAGGGTCAACACGAGTTACATTAATCTGAATTGTCTGGTTTTGATAGCGCAAAGTAAAGCTATTTTTGCCCAATTCCAAGGGAAAACTCGGCGCAAAATGTCCAGCCTGACTGCGGGGGATAACTTGACTATTGACCCGCACGTCTCCTGATGGTGGTGCTGTTCCAATTAAGAAAATTTGCTCAGCCGTGGTTTGATGATTGGCAGAAGGATAGGCAACGAAAAGGGGTTGTTCTGCCCTAGCTCCAGATGTAAAAATTGATACCAATATAGCTAATCCAATGATAGTTTTATATGTCATTCGTCATTTGTCATTTGTCATTTGTAATTCGTCATTTATTCAGAAATTCATCATTTAGACAGGGCGGGTTTAGTGACATTAGTGTGAGCAAAAAACGATAGTAGTGAAAAGAGCCCCTACAGATAAAACTCTTTTCTCGTCATTGATCATTTACCTACCCCAGCTCCCCCAGCTCCCTCTGCTCCCCCAGCTCCCTCTGCTCCCCCAGCTCCCTCTGCTCCCCCATCTCTCCACACCCTGCCTACTTTTTCAATCGGATAAAAGATGAGTTGGTAATCCATCAATGCTTGTGAGGTTTTTCGCCTGCCAATATTCATAAATTCCCTGTTCTCCCTTGTTATCTGCCCATTCAACCAGGGTTTCTCTTTCACCCATAAATTCATATATTGGAACACCATAGCCACAAGAGGTTTGCACTGATTCAATATCTAGAACAATAATTTGCCGTTGTCCTGGCAGCGAATTAAAGTAGGTATAAAAGGTTTCCCATTCTGGATCAGTGGGGCGAATGACCCGCCCTTGACCGTAAAGGCGTAGAATTAGAGGCGTATCGGTAAAGCTGCAAAACATGATAGTCAGCCTACCATCATCCTGCAAATGAGCCGCCGTTTCATTGCCACTGCCCGTTAAATCCAGATAAGCGACGGTTTTCTGATCAAGAGTGCGAAACGTATCCATGCCTTTGGGGGATAAATTAATTCGCCCCTGTCGAGGTGCTGTCGCGGTAAAGAAAATCTGTTGTTTTTGGATGAATTTTTGTAAAGGTTCTGTGAGTTCTGAATAAAATTTTGCCATTGTACTCTTTCTAGATAAAGAAAAATAAACTTTTGCAAATGTAAGCGGACAATTTGTTAACTTGCCCGTAAGAAGCCATAGCCCGTCGTCTAGCGTGGAAAGAGTGGTGAGCGTTGAGTTGGGAAGGTGATGGGGGTTTTGGCATTGTCAGCTATAGCTCATGGTGCTTAAGGAGAAAAGAAGGACTAAAAAAGCGTCAGGCTTTCGTGGTGGACATTCCAGACGGAAGCGGATGTTCAACGTAAAGGATAAAAGCATCGCCAAAAACCAATCAGGCATAGTTACAGACGAGTCGTAAATGGGGACAATAGAGAAAGGATTTTCCAGAGGAGACGGGTGGCGTCTCAAATCAGGGGAAGCAAGTTTCATGGGTGTGGGTGTACGCAGTTGGCGGAAGATAAATTCAATAACCACCTCAGGGGAAGATTACTCTTATGAGTGATTGAGGGCATCCTGCTCTAGCTCTCCTCGAAACAATCTTAAAAGACTGTGGCACAATTAACGGGGTGCATCTTGAAAAGTCTGGCGTACTTAAAAATTCTATGGCTAAATTTGTCTTTGTAACAGGTGGGGTTGTATCTAGCATCGGCAAGGGTATCGTTGCTGCAAGCTTAGGACGATTGCTCAAATCACGGGACTATTCGGTGTCGATTCTTAAGCTAGACCCCTATATTAACGTCGATCCGGGAACCATGAGTCCCTTTCAACATGGGGAAGTTTTTGTCACAGCAGATGGGGCGGAAACGGATTTAGACTTGGGACATTATGAGCGCTTTACAGACACGCTGATGTCCCGCCTCAATAGTGTCACCACTGGATCAATCTATCAGGCGGTTCTGAATAAAGAGCGTCGCGGCGACTATATGGGGGGAACGGTGCAGGTGATTCCCCATATTACCAATGAGATTAAGGCACGGATTCATCGGGTGGCTCAAAATACTAATCCGGATGTGGTGATTACGGAAATTGGCGGCACAGTCGGGGATATTGAATCATTACCATTTTTGGAAGCAATTCGTCAATTCCGTAAGGATGTGGGGCGCAATAATGTGCTGTATATGCACGTTACTCTCCTACCGTGGATTCCTTCTGCGGGTGAAATGAAAACCAAACCGACTCAGCATTCGGTGAAAGAACTGCGTTCTATTGGTATTCAGCCTGATATTTTAGTCTGTCGGTGCGATCGCCCTCTGCAACCGGGGATTAAAGAGAAACTCTCGGAGTTCTGCGATGTGCCTGTGGAATCCGTGATTACTTCTCCCGATGCTAATAGTATTTACGAAGTCCCCCTGATTTTAGAACAAGAAGGACTGGCAAACCAAACCCTAGATCTATTGCGAATCCCGCAACGGGAACCGGATTTAAGCCAATGGCAAACCCTGGTGGAACGAATGCATAGCCCAATCCATAAGGTGGAAGTTGCCATTGTCGGCAAGTATATCCGCTTGAGTGATGCTTATCTATCCGTTGTCGAAGGATTACGCCACGCCGCGATCGCATTGGGGAGTGAATTCAACCTACGTTGGGTGAGTTCGGAGGATATTGAAACCGAGGGCGCCGCAGACTTTTTAGCCGGAGTCAACGGTATCATTGTTCCGGGAGGTTTTGGTATCCGAGGCGTAGATGGCAAAATTGCGGCGATTGAATATGCCCGTACCCATCAGATTCCCTTCCTCGGTTTATGCTTAGGAATGCAATGTTCTGTAATTGAATGGGCGCAAAATATTGCCCTGCTTGAGGATGCTCATAGTGCTGAGTTTGTACCTAATGCTCGTAATCCCGTGATTAACTTGTTACCTGAACAGCAGGATGTTGTGGACTTAGGCGGTACGATGCGCTTAGGGATGTGTCCTTGTCGGATTCTGCCGAATACCTTGGCAGCATCACTCTATGGGGAAGAGGTTATTTATGAACGTCACCGACATCGCTATGAATTTAATAATGCCTATCGTAACCTGCTTTTAGACACAGGTTACATGATTAGCGGGACATCTCCCGATGGTCGCTTAGTGGAAATCATTGAATACCCCGATCATCCCTTCTTCCTAGCCACTCAGTTTCACCCAGAGTTTAGCTCTCGACCGAGTGCGCCCCACCCCTTGTTTAAAGGATTTGTACAAGCTGCCATAGAACAATGTCAGGGTGAGGTTTCAAGTCCCCCAACTGATGCTCCCATTCTCCAGCAATCCCCAGTGCAGGTATCGTGACCTAGAGGTTTGAATTTTGAGTTATGAGGCGAGCCAAAATTATCTATAACTCATAGCTCAAAGCTCGCAATGGCTTGAGGAGGTTTTGTGGCGTACTGGATAAAAATTGATTACGAACGCAGCAATTATGTGATTGATCTCGATCGCATCAGTGCTTTTGCCTGCGCTCCCAACGGCAAAATTATTTTCTGGTTGCCGAATAGTGCCCACCAGATTATCATTAATCAACACAGTGACCCCGAGGGGTATCATCAAGTTTTGGAGTATATTAAACAAGTCTCAGCTCATTCCCTAGCCGGATCTTGGATTCAAGTTAGATATGAACGCAGTGACTATGTAATCGATCTCAACCGCATCAGTAGCTTTTCTCATGCGGCGAGTGGCAAGTTAACTTTTTGGTTGCCCGATAGTTCAATTCCGATTATTATTAATGAACAAACTGATCCAGAGAGTTATCAAAAAATCCTAGATTATATTAAACGTAAAACGGGTTATATTGTTTGAATTGACAATGGATAATGAACAATGGATAATGACCTCTCCTTAAAAGAAGAGGATTGAAATTAAGGAAAATCTTTAACGAAGAGGTCTTAGACCCAATTAATCAATTGTCAATTATCAATTATTAATTGTCCATTGATAAAGGGCGGGGTAACTGCCAAGGGTAATCGAACCGTGAACGTACTGCCAACCCCTAGTTTGCTGTCTACTTGCAAGCTACCGTGGTGTGCTATAGCGATCGCCTTAGCAATTGCCAGCCCTAATCCTGAGCCTCCTGTGTGACGAGAGCGATCGCGATTCACTCGATAGAAGCGATCAAAAATGTGGGCTTGTTCTGTCGGTGCAATGCCAATCCCGGTATCGGTTACTTTAATCACAGCCGTGTGATCGCTTTTCTCTAAACTCACATTAATGCTATTGCCTGCTGGGGTGTAGCGAATGGCATTATCAATTAAGTTAGAGACTAATCGATACAACTGGGGTTCATTTCCCTGCACGTAAATTAATGGCTTGGGAATATCACAAGTTAATTGAATGTCAGAACTTGTTGCTAGTTCCAAAAACTCTTCTGATAAATCGTTAATCAAATCATTTAAACAACAGGGTTGAAACGTTTCGGATGATGACTGTTGTTCTAGGCTGGTAAGTTGAAGTAGATCAGCGATTAAATCACTTAACCGTCGTCCCTGTCGCTCGATCTGACGTAACATTGTGTGAGTGTCTTGGGGATTTGAAAAGGGAACCCGTAATATGGCTTCAACTGTCGCTAACAGGCTAGCCAGGGGTGTCCGTAATTCGTGAGCAGCATCAGCGGTGAATTGTTGCTGCTGTCGATAGGATTGGTATATCGGTTGCATCGCCAATCCAGAGAGCCACCAACTGGAGGCTAGAACTAATCCCAGAACCAGGGGTAGCCAACTGACTAAAATCCGTTCAATACGAACCTTTTCGGCGTCTAGAGGGGCTAACGTGCGTCCAATTTGTAAATACCCCCAAGATGAGCGCTGAGTTTCCGGGTTAGGGTTGGCATCAGCACTGTGCAGCATAATCGTGAATTGGCGATAGCGGATACCCTGAGTCGTGGAAATCGTTTGCCATGGCTCTGGATTGAAGGTTGGGGATAGATTCGGGGGTTGATTGGGTGAAAAGGCGAGCAGTTTGCCCTGGTGGTTAAATAGGCGAATATAGTAAGTGTCGCGATCGCTAATTCCCATCGTATGACGCTGAATCACCGTGGGCTTCCGATTACAGGGGTGTTGGTTCAGACACAATTCGGGAAAAAGTTGACGCAATACCATCGTGGGATCTGCCGATGGCGGGAGCAGGGGTTCTACACTGTCGTTTGACACTCCTCAGCCTAAAGGCGTGAGTAGCGCTTCTTTCATCGAGCACTCTTACTATGAAATAGTCGCCTATTTCATACCAGAGGAGCATCTCTGGAAGAAGCGTTTTGCTCCATTACAGAAGCTAGTTTCGATATGC
>NZ_JAVJZI010000132.1:0-12978 GCF_040223135.1 Coleofasciculus sp. G3-WIS-01 | reverse complement strand
ACTACTCTTATAGTGTAGCAGATTAACCACTACAATGTCCAGAAATAAAACATTAAAAGTGGCTAGAAACTTCATCAAAGGCTTGTCGAAAAAGTCCCGATGGCAGGGGGAGGCTTGAGACCCAAGTTTTCGGTCAAGCCCTGAAGCATCCGCCCGGAGTTCAAACTCGCGGCTAAAAGCTACTGTTAAAATGGACTAAAACTCTTATGTAGTCGTCTAAAGACGACTTGAGCTTAGGGTTCCTTGGATTTTAACCCAAGGCGATTGTTAAATTTTGCCTTCTGTTTCTGTCATCTGCCTTGTTCTGGTGTCATCTGCTCGATCTCGTAGACTATTGTTTTAGCCCCATGTATTTGTCCTTACCCCAACGACTTAACTCACTCAGCTTGGCGACAGCGACGCTGCTGTTGACATTCCTATCGCCGATTTCCCTATCTCCTTCTCTGTCTGTGTCTCTATCGACGCAGGTACAAGCACAAACCCCTGAAGATCAGGTTAATGAAGCCGAACAGTTGCTAAAGGAAGGGCGTGATCTGTATCAGCAGGGTCAAGCGCAGGCGGCGTTAAATCGACTGCAACAGGCGTCAGCGTTATTTGAGACAGTCAAAGCCCCCCAGGGAAAAGTGATGACTCTGACGCAAATGGGTCGAGTGTATGACAGTCTCAAGCAGTACGAGAACTCCTTAGAGGCTTATCAGCAGGCGTTAGAGATTGCCCAAGACATTGGCGATCGCCAGGAGGAAGCGATCATCCTCGATTATATGGGACTCGCCTATAACAATCTACAGCAGTACAATGATGCGATCGCTCATCATCAGAAATCACTGAAACTCTTCCAAGAGATCGGTAATCGCCGCAGTGAAGGCATTGTTTTGGGCAATATTGGTATCGCGTATCTGGCACAAGATCAAGATGCACAAGCCTTACCCTTTCTCCGAGATGCTTTAGTCATTTATCGTGAAGTTGAGGATAAACCGGGAGAGGGCATCATCCTGGATTACTTAGGATTAGCCTACGGTAAGATGAAGCAGTATGCCGAGGCGTTAGAGTCTCACCAGCAAGGATTAGCGATTTTTGAAGAACTGAACATTCCGCGATCGCAAGCCATAACCTTGTACAATATTGGTACAGTTTATAGCCAGCAGGGACAAGTGAAAATGGCACAAGAGTCCTATCAAAAAGCCTTAGCCATTTTTGAACAAGTCGATGATTCAGAAGGGATTAGAGCCACCCGTTATCAAATGGAAACACTTGCACAATAGTTGAACCTTAACTTATGGTCAATTATTCACAGATCAGCAAACAATAAATTCCCATGTTTTCCCGACTCGTCAATTCCCCAATCAGGAATGATCAATGACCAATGGCAACGAACCCATCTCCAAAACAGAAGCCAAGCAACTCCTGGAACGTTTAATTTTTAGCGATGAACGTCCTCAAGACTGGGTACAGGATGTTTGGGGATTGAGTCCAACCTTAGGAGAAAGTGGTGCAAAATTACTAGAGGTATTTGAAGCGTTGATTGAATGTTGTCCTGACGATAAATTGGAAAATTTAATCCAAATTTACTATCAAGACAAGTTTTAAAGGAAACACCCCATTGAACAGACCCTAACTAATTGCAAGCAATCTAGTTAGGGATTCTCCCCTGCTGTTACCACGAAGAGCCGCTGTTCTCGGTGAATACCAGGAACTTCTGCCAAGGCATTCCTCCTCGCCATTTCTGAATCGGAGTTCATAATCTTTTGATTTTAGATGGGGACTGCGCTCAACCGTTGTTCAATTAACGCCTACTTCTCAAAAGCAGTCTTGACACGTCAGCATGCATCAGGGCAATATTTGGGTCACGTTGAATCGCTTGATAGTAACGTTGCTCTCGATTTGTCCCCGCTTCATCAGGAGAAACCAGAGAACGGGCTTCGTCTAACAGTTCATTTGCCTGATGCAACGTTATCGGCTCTTTTGCACTCAACGCTTCATCAATCTGGACAATAAATTGAGAGAAAGGGCGTAGCCAACTAAACCATTCATCTTGGACAACCAATTGAAAAAACTCTCCTTTTGAACGAATACGCCCATGAAACCGTTCATACATATCGCGTTCCGAGTCGAGAAGTGCTTTATGGAGTTGCAGCAGCGCCCCACGCACATCGCGCAGGCGTTGAAATGGTAGGTTGGCGGGAGGATAGGTAAAAGACATGAACCAAGATTGCGATCGCTACTTTCTTTATCTTAGATTGAAATTAACTCTGTGTAGCGTGCCGTTCGCTTCCGCGTCAATTTAAATCCCGATAATACCTTAACCCTACAGTGGGAATAATTCGTCTTTTATCATCTCACCTTACCCAAAACTTTCAGAGGCTAACAAATAAGCCTCTCCACTACTATAATCGCTCTCAATTTCTACAAAAGCTGAATCTGTACCATCTGGGGAAAGCTGTCTTCTGGCAATCCCTTGAGTCACGATTTGCAACAACCTTCGGGGAGTAAAGGATTCCAATTCTACAAAATTACCCAACTCTAACCATTCTAGTTCCTCTGCCGACAAATTCTGCCGCACGTCCAGAGGTAATTGAATTGAATAGCAGCAGGAGGATTGAATGTAGTTTATGCGATCGCCTAGGTTCATCCTCTTAGGTATGATCGCATCTGGCAGTCTGATGAACTTGTAGCTTCTGATTGAGTCGTTGATGAATCGGGTCTAACCACACCGGAACCACAGGTTGACCTGCCTTTAGCGATGCGATCGCTTCTTCCCAGTCAAATTCTACTAACTGGAGCGATCACCATGCCCGCTTACCGCTCGCGCTCCTCTGCCTAATGTCCTTCCTATTTTCCGTACCTCTTGACATTAAGCCGATGAGCGGATTTGAACCGCTGACCGTTCGATTACGAATCGAATGCTCTACCACTGAGCTACACCGGCATTACTTGACTACTATAACAAGCTTTGGTGCAAGTAACTGCATCTTTTTCCTTCTGTGCCATGAACCCTGTGAGCCGATCACTCCAAAGATACCTTTTTTTATATTAAAGCAAGGTTTGGCATAATTCACCGCCCAAGGTGGGGATACTCATGTCACCATTAAGCTAGAGAGGTACGATCAACGAAACTCATGACCCATTCCACCCCAAACAATCGCCAGCCCCAGTCGAACCTCAAATCCCGACAGATGAGTCCGGAAAAATACGCTCGACTGAAAGCTGAGGCAAAAGCACCCTACCGAGGACTGAGAAAATTTATCTATGTAGCATTTGGTGCCTCTGGCTTTATTGGAGGGCTTGTTTTCCTGGCACAGTTAATTGCGGGTCGAGAAGTGGCGACGGCATTTCCGAATCTGGGGCTACAAATTGGCATCGTCGCCCTAATGATTTGGCTATTTCGCCTAGAACAACGGGCAGAGCGTAAGCCATAGGTTAAGATTGGCTTGAACTCAACAGGTTTGTGAGGCAACAGCCAACCTACTTAGATCTTTTAATCTCCAGGTAAAATTTCTAACCCTGTGGAGTTCATCCGAAACGATACACCAATCCGGATGTTAAAGTTCCCATTAATGGGTATTAGGTTGTTTAGGAATTGTCGGCTCGTTTTATGGAAATCGAACAACGATTGGGTCTATACCAGGTTTTCCTGAAGCTCTACGAGTATCATCGGGGTCTACTCGATGAAATTCTCCAGCTTGAGAAAACGGGTCATAAAACGTTCTCGAGCCGAACAGTTCGTTTTGTGACAGGTATTATTCAAAGTCAGCGACCTTGTCTGATGACCAATCTGGTAGAGGGGAAAACCCAAACCCTGTTTCAACCTCAGGGAATTTGGACTATCGGTCGCGATCGCCAATTGGCGATATCGATTCCCGATCCTCACTTATCCCGTCATCATGCGGCAATTTACTATCTGCAAAATAAAGGATTTTACCTGGTCGATTTTAAAAGCACGAATGGCACCTATGTCAACGGTGAACCTCTACATGGGCATATACCGCTTAAAGATGGCGATTGCATTCGACTCAGCACCCTGGCTTTTTACTTTTTTATCTGCAACGATACCCAAAAGCTCGATTCCGCCTCTCCAGAAATTATCGCGAAACTGAAAGCTTCCAAAGTTTCCTCCTCCGCAGAACCCTCCCCATCCTCAAAAAGAAAAGCCACAGATGAAGATTTGGAGTTACCTGCGAAAGTCAAAGGAAATGAAGGCGACTATCAAAAAGGAACCTCGCAATTTTTGCAAGAACTAGCGCAGCTAGAAGAATTATCTGGAGAATCGGCTTTACCTAAATTAAACTCTCATCAACGCTCAGAAATTTTAGATCGATTTTTCAGTCGGCAAATTCCCAACCCGTAAACTGGCGATTCATCTCACACCCTAATCTAGGATTTGGTGTGAGATGAATCACCGATAAAGCTAAACAACCGCTAATCTAATCTTCCTCAAAATGTTCTTGTTCTTCCTCTTGCTCCTCGTTTTCGTCTGGGTTGATGGAATTCGCTGGCACCATAGCTCCCATCTCAAGCTGTTCGCGCACTTGTTGTTCAATAGTCGCGGCAATTTCAGGATTCTCTTCAATATACCTGACACTATTGTCACGACCTTGGGCAATATTATCACCGTTGTAGCTATACCAAGCGCCCTTGCGGTTAATCACCCCTGTTTGTTCAGCCAAGTCAACCAGACATCCTAAGCGGGAAATACCTTGCCCGAAGATAATGTCAAACTCAGCAATCCGGAATGGTGGCGCGACTTTATTTTTTGCCACCTTGACCTTAGCGCGAATTCCGTATTCCCCTTCGCTGGCTTTCTTGAGTGTTTGAATCCGGCGAATGTCTAAGCGTACTGAAGCATAGAACTTCAGCGCGTTACCGCCTGTTGTCACTTCGGGAGAGCCGTAGGTGATCCCAATTTTTTGTCGCAACTGATTCAGGAAAATGACGGTGCAGCCTGATTTTCCGATATTCCCAGCAATTTTGCGTAGCGCCTTACTCATCAGACGCGCCTGCAATCCCACTTGGGTATCACCCATTTCGCCTTCAATTTCCGCACGAGGCACCAAGGCGGCTACTGAGTCAATCACAACAATATCTACAGCCGCCGATCGCACGAGTTGATCGACGATTTCCAGAGCGGATTCACCACTATCCGGTTGAGATACTAAAAGGTTGGCAATGTCAACCCCTAACGCCGATGAGTAGGTTGGATCGAGGGCATGTTCAGCGTCTACAAATGCGGCTACCCCACCACTCTTCTGAACTTCTGCTACAGCGTGCAAGGCGAGGGTTGTCTTTCCAGAACTTTCCGGTCCGTAAATCTCGATCACCCGTCCTTTGGGCAAGCCACCACCCAAGGCTAAATCTAGGGTAATTGCACCACTGGAGATGGTTTCCACCTTCATACGGGTGGCATCTCCCAAGCGCATAATCGAACCTTTGCCAAAGGTACGCTCAATCTGGTTAAGTACCAAGTTCAGGGCTTTTTCCTTTTCGGGACTGTTGGTAATTGGGGTAGCCATGGATGCCTCAAGAACTGCTATTGGAATGATGAACTACAAATCTATACAGGGATTAAGCTGAGCAAACACCTGTCCTAGACTAATATCTTTGTACTATTATACGAGTATTCAGTGAGTTGACAATAGCTATTGACAGCAGAGCGCGATCAAGTTATTGTATCCACTAGATTTTGCTGGCTGACTTGCGCCTCCTAAATCACTAGCATCTTATCGTATCCTAACCAAGGAGGTAATAATGTGTAACACCCAACACAAAAGTAAATAAAAGTAAATTTAAGTAACATTTACTTAACAAAGCCTAGGGAACTTACAACTCACTGAACTGAATTGACGACTAGCTAAATCATTCTAACTATAGAAGTATTATATGCTTTTTAATAGCTTAACTTTTTTAGTATTTTTTCTGATAACCTTTTTACTATATTACATTCCTAAACTACGTAAGCAGCAAGTTTTAATCCTGATTATAGCCAGCTTTATTTTTTACGCTTGGAGTCTGCCTATACTATTATTGTTACTGGTTTTTTCAATCCTAATAAATTTTGCTACAAGCTTCAAGGTTGCCAATACACAGAGGTCATCAAAAAGAAATCGGTTAGGTTGGGCGTTTTTAGGAGTAGCAGCAAATTTATCTATTTTGGCTCTGTTTAAGTATGGCTCATTACTTACTAATTTATTTATTCATACATTCAATATCTCAGATTTTCCAGAAGAAAGTATCATTAATTTAATCATAAATTTACCCTTACCTATAGGTATATCATTTTATACGTTTCAAGGAATTAGCCTGGTTATCGATGTCCTGCGGGAACAGGAAAATGAGTCTGAGGAAACCCAATCCATACAAACCCAAAAAGATGGGGGAAATTCTCAATTCAATTCGATTAAAAATTACTTGTTTAATACGGCGTTTTTTATATCATTCTTTCCACAGCTTATCGCTGGGCCGATTGTCAAAGCGCATGACTTTTTCCCTCAGATTCAAGCTAAATACTTTAGAGACATACCTTGGGAAATTGTATTTCGAACACTGGTGATTGGCTATTTCCTTAAAATGGTAGTAGCGGATAACTTAAAAGATTACACATTTTGGTTGACCTTTCCATACTACCAAGGATTTGGTACAGTGACCATTGTGGTTTTAATATTTGGCTACTCCATGCAAATTTTTGCCGATTTTGCTGGTTACTCTCTGATTGCAATAGGTTTAGCTGCATCTTTGGGATACACATTGCCAGAAAATTTTAAATTTCCTTATATTTCTCGTTCACTTTCGGAGTTTTGGACACGCTGGCATATATCACTTTCAACTTGGTTAAAGTCATACTTATATATACCACTGGGGGGGAATAGAAAAGGGAAATATAGAACCTATTTAAATCTCCTAATAGTGATGACTCTAGGGGGATTGTGGCATGGAGCCGCTTGGAGTTATGCCGTGTGGGGTATTTATCACGGAATTGGATTAGCCTTAGAAAGATTCTTGGGTTTAAATGAAAAATTAAAATATGACAATGTATCTATTTCTATTGGACAAAAGTTTATATTAGATTCAATTGGAGTAATAAGTGTATTTTCTTTTGTGTCTCTAGGTTGGATGTTATTCAAGTTTCCTCGATTTGAAGAAGCTTTAGATTTAATGATGACAATCTTTCGTAATATTGGGGGTAAACCGGGCTGGAGCAATATTATTCCAGTTTTAATATTTTCTTTGCCAGTTGTTCTTTATCATATTCCTCATTTTCCAACTTTTCAAAATAAATATAAAAAGTTGTATCCAAAAATATTTTTTGGTAAAATATGGCAAAATGTAGCACTTGGTCTGATGCTATTCGGTATATTAATTAACAGTGGGAATTCCAATGCGTTTATCTACTTCCAGTTCTAAGTCACCGAATAAACGGGTGTTATATAAACAGATTTTTCCCTCAATACTGATCTGTCTCTTTGTACTGACTTTTTACTCCACACTAGTTATAGGGGGAGTCATCCCTCCTAGTCCAGGAATCACTCAGAGGCAAGATAATATGATTAGAGCTCAACATTATATATATAATCAATCAGATATAGAAATTTGTCTGATAGGGAGCTCAATGATGGCAAGGCTTAACCCGGAAGATATTAATAAAAATAAATCAATAAATTTAAGCATGATTGGTCAATCCAGTCAAACTGGATTGGAGATATTGAAAAGAAATCAAAAGAAGCCATCTATAGTAATAGTTGAAATAAATGGAACTATTCAAAGAGGTATAGATCAAGAATTTATTTCCGAGTTATATAACAAGTTTCAATATTTACTTAGATTATATTTTCCTGTATTTAGAGAAGAATATAAACCAATTAGTACCCTAGTTAGTTACTTGAAGAGATTAAAAAATGGAGGAAATGAAGATGAAGAGACTGAAATTTTGAATCCAGAGATTAGAGAAAAAATACTTAAACAAATGATTCAAGAAAAAAATTATTCTTTATCAGAGGAAGTTAAGGAAAAATTGACGAAAGAAGCCAATTATATTAAACATCAGATTCAATTTTTGCAAAATCAAGGAGTGAAAATTTTTTTAGCGGATATACCTCAAGACCAAGAAATTCAGCAAACTATCAGCGAACAGCAAACGCGAAAATTGCTGAAAAAGATTTTATCTCCCGATAAGTTTTATTGGATACCCGATCCGATATCGTTGGATTTAAACACGACAGACGGAATTCATTTGGATGACTCTAGCGCCAAAGCCTATACTCATTTTTTAAAGGATCAAGTTTTATGAAATAATTTTTGAGAGATGACTTGAAGATAAAAAACAATCTAAAAGTTAGTAAATATAAACGATGGAATTAAAGCATCATATCCTATGAAAAATTAAAAATACTAATAATACCATAGGTCAATCTATTGCTAACATTTCTAGCTGAATGACTTCCTCACAGTCCAATTCATTGCTTCCAGAGACAACCCTGTCGGTGGCGGGGTTAACCGACTATATTCAAGAGGTGTTAGAGCAGGATACCCAACTCCAGAAGGTTTGGGTAATGGGAGAAGTCTCTAGTGCCAACCGCCATCGGAGTGGTATGTTTTTCACTCTGCAAGATCTACAGGGCAAGGCATCGATTCAATGCGTGGTGTGGAACTCTGTGCTAAGTAAGCTGGTGCAACTCCCCCAATCCGGAGAACAGTTGATTGCTTTAGGCAGTATCCGGATTTATCCGCAACGGGGACAATACCAGCTTATGGTTTGGCAGGCGTTGCCGGGAGGAGAGGGGTTAAAGGCGCTGCGCTACAACCAACTTCGCCAACGATTGGAGGCTGAAGGATTATTCGATGCCCAAAACAAGCGCCCTCTACCAACGCATCCGCAAACAATCGCGGTAGTCACTTCACCCCAAGCCGCCGCTTGGGGGGATATTCGCCGCACCCTACGACAACGGTATCCGGGGTTATCTGTGTTGTTTTCTCCGGCACAAGTGCAAGGGGATTTGGCACCCGAATCGATTGTGGCAGCGATTGAGCGAGTTGAGCGAGACGGGAGGGCTGAATTGGTGATTTTGTCGCGAGGGGGTGGTGCATCGGAGGATTTAGTTGGCTTTGATGATGAGCGAGTGGTGAGAGCAATCGCGAATTGTTCGATTCCAGTGTTAACTGGGATTGGTCATCAACGGGATGAATCTTTGGCAGATTTAGTGGCTGATTTTTGCGCTCATACACCCACAGCCGCCGCCGAACGAGCAGTGCCAGAGTTGGCGACACTGCGGCGCGAACATCAGCAACGTCAGGAAGCGTTACATGAGGCGGTGACTCATCATCTGGATATCTCCCGCAACCAATTACACCAACTCAAAAACCGTCTCCAACGCTTACCCCTGAACCGACAGCTACAGCAGGAACAACACGCGATCGCACAGCAGCGACAGCGATTAGCAAAAAACACATATTGGCGCATAAGTCAAGCCACTGTGCACTGCCAATTTTTAGGGCAGAAGTTAGCCACCCTTGACCCGACCAATGTTTTAAAACGAGGTTATGCTGTGGTGCGTACCGAACAGGGAAAAATTGCCCGTAATGCGGCAAGTGTCGTTCCTGGAGAAGAATTACAGATTCAGTTAGATCAGGGACAAATTAAGGTTAAAGTAACAGAAATTATTGATCAACTGATATCCTGATCGAAAGCTTAGGCTGAGATCCGCTATGTACAGGAGAGGTTATGGATAACTGGCAATCTGTTCGCCTTTTTGGGTTACCAGCAGAAAAAGGCAGATGGTTTCTAATCCCGTTAGGTTCGATGGTTCTCCTCTGTCTAGGAACAGTTTATTCTTGGAGTATCTTTCGCAAACCGCTAGAGGATTTATTTGGCATCAGCGCCACCCAAAGTGTGTTGCCTTTCACGATCTTGTTAGTCCTCTATGCCATGTTGATGCCAATTACAGGATTTTACATTGATAAGATTGGCGTGGGCAAAATTACCGCCATAGGTGGCGTGGTTACGGGAATTGGTTATATACTCTCCAGCCTAGCAACGAATATCACGTTATTAACGATTACCTATGGTGTAATCGCTGGTGCGGGAGTTGGCATTGCCTATGGTGTTCCCCTGACTGTTTCAGCCAAATGGTTTCCCGATCGCAAAGGATTGGCAGTTGGATTGACGGCGATCGGGTTTGGACTTTCTCCCTTAGTGACTGCACCCCTAGCAAAAAGCTTAATTGCTGCTTATGGAGTTCTTCCTACCTTCACGATTCTGGGGATTAGCTTAACAGCAATTATCCTTGTAATTTCAATGCTCCTAAAATTACCCCCAGTCGGATGGAAACCCCAAACAGGAACTGCAAAAGGGATCAATGAAATAACCAAAGATAAGCGGCGAGAACTATTGAAATCGTCTTCCTTCTATACTCTCTGGGTTTGCTACACCATCGGCACTTTTGTCGGACTATCTGCCATCGGGATTTCTAGCCCAGTGGCACAGGAAATGATCAAACTCGATGCTACCACCGCAGCGATTACGGTTTCTCTATTTGCCGTTTTTAATGGAATCGGGCGTCCCCTCTTTGGTTGGTTGACGGATCGGCTTCAGCCAAAGGGAGCGGCAATGATCTCTTATGTGTTGATTCTGATTGCTTCGATTTTGATGCTCAACGCGGGAGAGGGGGAAGCTTTGACTTATCTGGTTGCCTTTTCTCTGTTCTGGCTTTGCTTAGGGGGATGGTTAGCGATCGCACCGACAGCTACTCTAATTCTGTTCGATCCAGAGGACTATGCCAAGAACTATGGGATGGTTTTCACTGCCTATGGAGCAGGAGCATTGTTAGGAACTCTAGCCATCGGACAAATTCGGGATTTGTTTGGTAGCTATACCTATGCTTTCTATCCAACTGGGATTTTAGCCATCATCGGCATTATTATTGCACAATTGAAACTGGATTAACATGGAGTTTATCTCCCTACTTCAAATGATGCTTTAGAAAAGCTCCCGCTTCAGAAATTGCATCTCGTGCTTCGCTGAGCATTGGAGCAAATAAATGCATACAGTGAATCATCCCGTGCCAAACTTTAAGTTCTACCGCCACACCTGCTAAAGCCGCTTGTCGTGCCAATCGTAGCGAGTCGTCTAGCAAAACTTCTTCAGTCCCTACATGAATTTTGACGCATTTCGGTGATCGTGCTTCCCCAAGAAAAGGTATGTAACGTTTCCAGAATCAGGTTTAGTTCTTGTTGGCTCATCGCTTATCTGTATAAAGTGAACAGTTAATGTTTTATCCCGCCAAAAATGAGAGCTAAGTTCATGTTCATGTTCTCAAACGGGTAGGAACGAGGCGATCGCTCTCATCGTAAATTTCACCCACTAGTTCCTCTAGAATATCTTCTAACGTCACCAATCCAACCGTACCGCCGTATTCATCCACGATGATGGCAATATGAAAACGCTGTCGTAACATATCCTTGAGTAACGTCGCCACTCGATTGGTTTCTGGCACATAAATCGGTGGGTCCATGGCGGCGGTAACCGGGATATCGCCCTGTTCAGGTTGGGCGACTCTTAAATACTGTAGGGCTTTTTTCAGGTGAATAATACCCACAATTTCATCTTTTGATTCTTCCTGAACCGGAATCCGAGAATATCCAGTCTCTAAACAGAAATTGACTAAATTTTGTAAGGTTTCCTCGTGGGAAATTGTCCGCATTTCAATACGCGGCTTAACCACATCGCGAGCGCTTAAGTTGTCTAACATCAACGCTTTACTCAGCAGTTGATGCTTATCCAGATCGAGAATTCCTTTACCTCCTAACACCTCGATCATTAACTTGAGATCTCTTACCGACTCGCCCTCTTGCACAATCCCACCCTGAAAAAAGCGAATAGCAGTCTGGGCGATGGTTTCCAAAAAAGAAATAATGCCAAAAAAGGATAAAAATTTAGATAGCCAATAGATCGGGCGAACGACGACCTGGAAAACAGGCAATACATTATTAATTGCCAGTGACTTGGGCGTAATTTCACCAAAAATTAAGACGATAAACGTGACAATTGCCGTGGCGATGCCCAAGCCAGCACTACCCAACCACAGGGCAAAAAGATTACTGGTGAGAATAGCCGAAAAATTATTGACTAAATTATTTCCCACCAGCAGTGTCGTAATAAACCGCGATCGCTTCTCCAAAACTAGGCGAAATATACCACTGGGATCACCTTGGTCTTTGATCAGCGCTCTCAGTTTAAGATTATCTAATGCCGTGATTGCCGTTTCTGAACCCGAAAACATACCCGAAAGCAAAAGCATCACAAGCAACACGGTAACATCAAGCCAAACATTGCCCAAAAGAGGACCGATGTCTGACGCCGCAAGTAAGTAAATCGGGACTGGCAAGGCAATCATTGAAATAGCAAAACGTTGGCGAAGGCTATTTGAGCCAACTACTAAGGGATATCAGGCAGGGGGTATGGGAGAGTATCATCAGAGGTTGCAATAGTATAGCGTTTATAGTTGGTCTTGACACTCCCCCTTTTAGAAAAAGGGGGATTGGAGCGGAACTCACATTCCACATATCCTGAGAAAACAGTTCTAATTGTCTTCCCAAGTTCCCAGGCACACGACGTTTACCCTGAAGGGTGTCGTGTTTTCTCCTTAAAGCAACTGTTAATTCATGGCTCTAGCGTTTCAAACCGGGTTAGCTGCTTGGGTTTCCCACAGTCCATGGGTACCTTAATTAACTTCAAGCCATACTCAATAACGGCTTTACGCTTGATGTTTCGTGCAGCTTAGTTTTTCTATCAGCCTCTTTTGTGAGGTTCCTTTATGGCTTTTTACTACTTCCTTGATGTCTTGGTAATGCTTTTTACCGTTCAAGCGATGGGTGAAGGCTCCCACGCTCTTTAGCTGGGAGATGAAACCGAGCGAACCGTCTAGGTAGCGAATAAATTCGCCAGTCAAATAATTCGGATAACGTTCTACTATTGTGGTAATGTAAATACAA
>NZ_JAVJZI010000127.1:0-6813 GCF_040223135.1 Coleofasciculus sp. G3-WIS-01 | reverse complement strand
TTAATCGTAGACACGATTACTACTGCGTCTCTAACTGGGAGCCGTTGGTTAAGGCTGATATCGAGCAACAATGCCGGGTATCAGCCAAGCATAAGCGTTAACGGTTATCGACCAAAAGTTACACCGTGGACTTATACCAAGGCAGAATTACTTATGGGTAGGTTTGTCTAGGTTTTTAGAAGCGGTGATAGATACGTCTGTCAAGTTTTGATAGGATAACCAAAATAGGATAAGGAGTGAATCTATGAATTTATTAATGGAAGCAGCAGCGGCTCAAGGGTCTCAATTTCCTTTCTCGTTTACATTGGTTTATGTTGTCGGCTTTATTGCTGCTGTAGTGCTTGGCTCTATCGCCTGGTATAACTCTAAGCGTCCAGTCGGTTGGGAAAATAAGGAACGTCCTGACATTGTACCCAAGGTTGATAAAGAGGCTGCGAGTCCACCGAAAAAAGGCTAAACTCTAGATCGGGAGGAAGTCAAATCTTTTATAGGACGGAGGGATTGAACACAAAGATGTATCGGATAATACACAAGTTCGAGAATCTCTCCCCCTCTCCCCTGCACCCATTACTCTGGAAGCACCGCATGCTCATTATTTCGCAAACGCCTCAGTAACCAATCAAATCGGGCTTGGGCAAGAGGTACATTATCAACGACTTCTTGGGATAGTTCTTCGGTCTCACTATCGTCTTTGAGCCAATCAGTTGTAGCATAACCCAGATATCGAACCGTACCCCGCAGTCGAGTAGATAGAAAAATAGCGATCGCGCGATAGAAGCGTGAGGCAAATCCTTGGTCTTTTTGGAGTTTTTCCAGCAGATGATGGCGAGGAATCGATAATATTAGAGAGTTTTCCACAGTTTGAACGGTAGCAGAGGGAGGACGAGTATCTGCGAAGGACATTTCCCCCACAACCGCACCACTGGTTAGTCGAGCGATTGTCTTGCCTTGCAACGCTGAAACGGATACCGACAACGTTCCCTCCAGCAGAATCAGGAGAGTATTGATGGGTTTGCCTTCCTCAATCAGGATGGTTCCGGCGGCAACTTCCTTTCGGTTTCCCACCGCGATCATCCAATCCATGTCATCATCATTAAGTTCACCCAGTAAAAAAAATACTTTTTTCATTTTTGTCATTTTTCATTTTCGTCATTTGTCATTTGTCCGGCGATGGGTGAAAACCTGCCAGATTGGTTAAAATTATAGCCTTTGCCAAAAGCGCGATCGCTCCCCCTGGGGTTGTCTGGCAGAATTTCCTGTTCAGGGAAACTTTAGCCCCCATAGACCCGTCTTGCCCGATCATAGACCGATTTAGGGGAAACATGACCTAAACCCAAACGGTAAAAACATAGATGAAATAGGCTAAATAGGAAACTCCAATTAGCCCCACACTAATTCTACCTGTCATGGATTGGTAGGTTTGGAATAGTACAACGCAGCTGATAATGACGGCGAGGATTTCCACAATGGTGACAATTGTGCCGTAATGATTGGGGTCCCAATAGGAAACTGGACTCTGGAACCGCCAATTGGAAAAGGGGAAAAAATGCCGATGGGCATCATTATGATGCAGGGGAAAATCACCGACAATATGTAAAAATATGCTGGAGAAAAAGATTATTCCTATTTTGGAACCTAACCAGCCTGTGAAAAATAAACCAAAGATAATTAGAGGGATGGAGTTGAAAATGTCAATAAAGTTTTGCCAGTTTTCTTTGTAATACGCTTCTCGCCAAATAATTCCTTCAGGTGTGCCTTTTATCACTTTTTCAACAAAGTAGAATACAAACATGGGAGCATCGGGGAGGAATGCACCGACTACGACTGGGGTGAGGATATTGGCGGTATCCTGACGCCCTAGGCATAGCATATTAATCATGATGTGGGCTGGGGTATTCATGGTAGATTGGACTGGAAACGCTTTGATCAAGCCCTAATTATTTTATTGTAATTGTGGGGTGGGTTAGGCGGATATTTAATTAGGGAAATAACTGTTAAATTTTATATACGCTGTAACCCACTAGACCCTTCTCTGTCTGACATTAAGTCCGGTAGCGGGGATTTTTTTTAACGCAGAGGGACGCAGAGGTAAGCGCAGAGGGACGCAGAGTTTTTTGTCAGAAATAATCCTGGATATGAGCAAACTGAATACAGTTTTTGACTGATACAGCAGAGTAATAGGGTTTAAGTCATGGAACAACCTTTCCCCATTTTCTGTGTCCTATTCCCTGTTCTCAGTTTCCTTTCTTGACGTTAATCGCAGTTCATTATCTCAGTTTTACGGTTGAATTGAACAGGTAAATCTACTCGTTTTACCGTAACTAAATGATAAGGTTGAGTGATTGCCATTGTTGTAACACAGTTTTGTCCGGGTTGCTGTTCTACAGCATTAATCACCAGCTTACCTTCTTCGATCACGATATCTTTAATTTCAATACTATATCCACCATTGGGTTTATTCCCTAACCCAATTCCAATCACTATGCTTTCCGTCCAGTTAACTTGGGGTAAGGGTGGTGTTTGAGAAGAATTTTCATTAAAATTTGTCCAAAATTGCTGCCAATTTTCGGAATTGCGAATCACCGTTTCAAATGGTTTTCCTATTGCAGAGTATAAGCCTTTAGATAAGGATTTTAAGGGGACAGTATCTGAAGGCGTTTCTTGGTTTTCTAACATCTTTAAATCCTCTTGGGCTTGAGTTAATAGCTTTGTCCCACTGCACAGGGATGTGGTTAACTTATTATCTGAAATTGAGGCATAGACTAAGTAAGATTCTCCTTCCACAAAGTTGAAGCCGCAACTGGCGCTGGACTCTGGTGTCATCACCATTAATCGGCGTCTTTCTTCTCCTTTCCAAACTTCGGCAACTTCAAACATGACTCTTTTTTGTTGGGACGAGAATTCTAGACGTCTGGGATTTTGTCGGGGAGTGACGACATTAAAAACTCTACCCGAAAAGACTGCATTAGCGGATTCAAAATGTTGCTCCGGGGTAGAGGGTAAACAACTACAAGCTTGAGCTGATTCTGCTGATATTATAAAGAGACTGGCGGCGAGCATGAGTATTTTTTTCATTGTTCAAACTCCTAATAGTTTTCTTGGGTAAACCGTCTAGAATTATCCGATTTTCCCTTTGACCTCTTGTCCGGATAAAATGTTCCATGTCTCATGTATAAAAAAAGGTTTTATCATAAGGATAAGATGAGTAAGCGAGATGATCAACATCTGTGGTATCCTCTGCTAAAGTAACCCCTCTAGTCAATAATCCCGATCGCCTAGAACTTCGCCTGAAAGAAATCCCCGGCGAACCTGGGGTGTATTTAATGCGTGACGGGAGCGATCGCATCCTCTATATTGGTAAATCAAAGAAGCTGCGATCGCGCGTTCGTTCCTATTTCCGTAACGCCCAACCCCTAAGCCCCCGTATCGCTATGATGGTGCGTCAGGTGGCGGAGATTGAGTTCATTGTTACTGATACGGAAGCGGAAGCCCTAGCATTAGAAGCGAATTTAGTCAAGCAGCATCAGCCTTATTTTAATGTGCTGCTCAAAGATGATAAGAAATATCCCTATGTTTGTATTACTTGGTCAGAAGACTATCCGCGTATCTTTATTACCCGCAAGCGTAACCTGAGAAAGGAAAAGGATCGCTATTATGGTCCTTATGTGGATGTCGGGTTGCTGCGAAGTACATTACACCTACTTAAGCAGATTTTCCCCCAACGCCAGCGCCCTCGTCCTCTGTTTAAAGACCGTCCCTGTCTTAACTATGATATTGGGCGTTGTCCTGGCGTTTGTCAACAGCTAATTTCGCCCCAGGAGTATCGCCATACAGTGCAAAAAATGGCGATGGTGTTTCAGGGACGAACGGGGGAACTGATTGATATCCTAACTCGGAATATGGAACAAGCGGCGGAATCGCTGAACTTTGAGTTAGCCGCGAAAATTCGGGATCAGATTAAAGGGTTGAACGCCCTGAGTGCTGACCAAAAAGTTGCCCTACCTGATGATACCGTATCACGGGATGCGATCGCGCTCTCGGCAGATGCCAATAATGCTTGTATTCAATTATTCCAGATTCGTGCCGGTCGGTTAGTGGGGCGGTTGGGATTTTTCGCCGAGGTTCCGACTGGGGGAATTGAATTGGGGGCTATTTTACAACGGGTATTAGAAGATCATTACCAAACCGTTGACTCGGTAGAAATTCCTAGTGAGATTTTAGTTCAGCATGAGTTATCGGATGCGGAATTATTGGTAGATTGGTTAAGTGAACGGAAAGGGCGTAAAGTTACTATTTTAGTTCCCCAACGGCAAACTAAAGCCGAATTAATTGAAATGGTGGAACGGAATGCTAGATATGAGTTGGAACGGACTCAGAAATTCGCAGCTCGCAATACCCAAGCCATGGAGGATTTAGCCGCTATTTTAGATTTACCCGATTTACCCCATCGGATTGAAGGGTATGATATTTCTCACATTCAGGGCGCCAATGCGGTAGCCTCTCAGGTGGTGTTTATTAATGGAATACCAGCTAAGCAACATTATCGCCACTATAAGATCAAAAATCCCACAGTAACGATTGGTCATTCCGATGATTTTGCCAGTTTAGCTGAAGTGATTCGTCGCCGTTTTCGCAAATATAAAGATGTAGGGGCTCTTTTGACTGATACCATTTCCCCACAAACCGATAACATAACTAAACCCGTTCTTTCAAACCACAAGGAAAACCCAGATGTAGGGGCTCTTTTCACTGATACCATTTCCCCACAAACCGATAACATAACTAAACCCGCCCTTTCCAGAGAACAGGGGATCTCTGATGATTTTCCCGATTTAATTATGATTGATGGCGGTAAAGGACAACTCTCCGCCGTGGTGGCGGTATTGCAGGATATGAACCTATTGGATAAAGTCCGGGTAGTGAGTTTAGCTAAGCAACGGGAGGAAATTTTTCTCCCTGGTGAATCCTTTCCCCTCCCCACAGATGCAGAACAACCGGGGGTGCAATTATTGCGGCGTTTACGAGATGAGGCGCACCGTTTTGCGGTGAGTTTCCATCGACAGCAACGCAGTGATAAATTACGCCGTTCTCGTTTAGATGAAATTCCCGGATTAGGATTTGTGCGCCAAAAACAGCTATTGGCACATTTTCGTTCCATTGATTATATTCGAGAAGCATCAGTACAACAGCTTGCTGAAGTTCCGGGAATTGGTTTGCGTTTAGCCGAAGATATTTATTCCTATTTTCATCCATGAGAAGTAAGTCCCCCACGATTCAATCCTCTGGCGTCTGGCTACTGTGGGCGGTGATTGGGTTAGAAATTAGTTTGGGATTGATTTATCTGTGGGGGATTGTGGTGAGGGGAAAGGCGTATCCCCTATTTAATATGGATGGGCAAATGACGATTCCCTCATTAATCCAAGGGCTGCAACTGTTGATTATTGGCTTAATTGCCTTGAGTTTACTGCTATTTCAACTCCATACCTCCCTTCCACCCTCTCGCCTTTTTTGTGGCGCGATCGCAGTAGACACATCGATTAGGACAAAGGCACCATTGTAGAGACGCGCCATGGCGCGTCTCTACATAGACGCGCCATGGCGCGTCTCTACATAAATGATGTGTCCTAACAGCTATGGCGGTTGCTATATAATACCAAATCCGGGTTAGCTACCCCTATTATAAACCAGTCCGCGCAGGCGGACGAAAGGGCCAGTGTAGCAGCGATTTCAATCGCCTCCTCTTGCTAGGGAGTTAACCTCCTCAATGGGTAAACCTAAGGCTTCTGCTATCTGATCTGCGGTTAATCCCATTGCGAATAATTTGGGAATGGCTTCTCTTCGGGCAATTTCTGCTTGTTCAGCCCGTTGTCTTTCTTGTTCAGCCCGTTGTCTTTCTTGTTCGGCTCTCTCACTTCCTGTTAGGAGTAAATTACCCTGACTATCCCACCAGCGCAACCAAATTTGAGTTTGATTTTGATAGGTTCCTTGGAGTAATCCTAATTCGATACCTAAAGGTTCAATGGGATAGTGGTTTCGCGAATTAGGAGACATCGGGCGGTAGGAACCATTGATTAGATGATAAACCTCTAAATGGTTCCGATTGATTTCAAAAATACCATAGTAAGGAATCCGGAGAATCTGCTCATAAACCCAAAACTTACCGGGTTTCGTTTTTTTTCCTTGAGATGAGCGGGATAAAGGCGTTTGATCTCGCTCTTCGGAACCATCGCCACTGGCAAATTCTAAAGCAATCATTGGTGCGATAAATTCGTGCCAGATCACGTAAGAACGGCGAATTTGACCATCTAATTTTGGGGGAACATTAGGCACATAAAACCAATCGGGAGCTTCTGCTCCTTTTTCCGGGGGTTCTGTCTGTCGCCAGTAGATGCCACAATCTTGTCCAATGGCATATTGTCCATCGGGATGAATTCTTTCTAGAATAGGTCCGAGGGAGTCTGTGAGAATAAGGCTTTGGGGATGCTCCTGAAAATTCTTCACGAATTCGCCATCTGATTCAGGGAGTTGGGTATGATCCGGGAACGGAGGAGGTAGAACGGTAGGTTCCAGACTCTGGCTCATGAGAATTGCATCGGCGATCAGATTGCCCTATTATAACGATTATCCGCGATCGCAGCCGTAGAGACGTTCCGGTAGCATGTTTCCTGGGAATTACCGTTCAAGCGATGGGTGAAGGCTCCCACGCTCTTTAGCTGGGAGATGAAACCGAGCGAACCGTCTAGGTAGCGAATAAATTCGCCAGTCAAATAATTCGGATAACGTTCTACTATTGTGGTAATGTAAATACAAGTC
>NZ_JAVJZI010000109.1:0-9683 GCF_040223135.1 Coleofasciculus sp. G3-WIS-01 | reverse complement strand
GAATAGAGGTTTGCTCGGAAGCGGTGACTGAGAGTCCTTCTAAAATTAAGGATGGGGTATAACATGGACCATTCCAATCCGCATCTTCACCGAGGGCAATAATCTGCTTAAGGGCGGTATAGACGTTACCCGCGACCATAGTGTCTTTCACCCGACCGATGATCATACCGTTGCAAACGCGATACCCTAAATCAACATTGACAGAAAAGTCACCGGATATGCCAGCTCCACCACCGAGGATTTGGTCGATCACTAATCCATCATCGAGTTGACGTAGCAAGTCTCTCAACGATCCTTTACCCGGTTGCACCATAATATTGACTAAGCCTGGGGTCGGATAACTGCCTAAGCTGGGGCGAAATCCATTACCTGTACTGCCTCCTCCGATTAATCGCCCTATGGTGCGATCGCAATAAAACTGCTGCAATTGCCCTTCTCGAATTAATAGTAGGGGTCGAGTGGGCGTACCTTCGTCGTCAAAAGGACAGCTATATGGACCTGTATTCGGTTGTTGAGAGAGGGTGAGATTGAGGGAACTGACCACTTGACCCACGCGATCGCTCCAAGGTGAAGCGCCTTCCCAAACCTGTTTCCCATTCAAAGCGGTTTGTACGGTATCCCAGAGCAAATCTGCGGCTTTGGCTGTGAGCAAGATTGGCACTTGACCGATGGGGGGATAAACATTGGCTTGCGCCCAGTTTAAGCGTTGCAGAATTGCTTGTACGACCTTATTTGGGTTAAGCTCCTCCCGTTGAGTTTGACCATCAGATACGCATAAAAAGTCATCACCACGCACCCATTCTACGGAGAAAAAACCGTTAAGTGTGGTGTCGGTGTAGTGGCAATCTAAGCCTTGAGAATTGATCAAACGGGTGGTTTCTGCTTCACATTCCAATTCCGCCGTACAGATGACATCTGGATTGGCGTCCCGAATTTGAGCGATCGCTTCTTTGCCCATGACGACTAATTCTTCTGCCGCTACGAACTTGCCCAAGTCAGGATAACTTTCCGTTCGTCCTGGTGTTAGTTCCACCGATTCAGATTCATTCAGGGCGCTAATGGCGATAGCTCGATCCACTAAATCCTGGGGATTCACCCCACCATAAGCAACCGCCAATCCTGGACGTCCATCTTTCCATAAACGTAGCGCCACCCCTTCTGATTGACTACTTTCTAGCCGTTTGAGGCGATTCGCTTCAAATAATACAGGTCGAGACAGCGATCGCGACTGATAGACTTCAGCATCCTTGGCTCCGGCTTTGAGTGCCAGATCTAAGAGTTGCTCGCTCAAGAGGGCGGGTGACAAATTTGGAGACTCCATAATGTTTAGAGTTAATTATTCTGTTTATATTTCCGGCTTATGGTGGTGAACCCCTAACCCAGTAAGCGCTACTTTAACTCTTGCAACAACCAAAATCCGGCAAAGGTTTCTGAGGTTGGCGTTGACTGCACAGCGAGAAAATGTACGAACTGGGCGTTTTCTTTGGCAGATTCAAATCCTTGAGCTTCCGCTAGGGTTTGGGTATCGGTTATATTAGCTAAAATCCAGCTATCACTAGCACCCGTTTCCAGTAATAACTTAGGGGTGACGCCTCCCTGAAATTTAACAAACGCCAGTTCTAAGCCGGACATCCAAGCGGCTAAGGCTTTGGCGCGATCAGAGAAAATAATTATGCCGGGAATGCGCGTATCTGGAGCGAGTTTCATCATTGACAGGGGAAAGGCTTCGCCAAAGTCAATGTCCCACTCTTCCATTTCAGCAAATGCTCCGGCTTCCAAGCTCACCAATGCCCATTTTTGTCCTTGGATGGCGTCGGGTAAGGGTTGGGGAACCTGAGGTTGGTAGCGCACAAAGGAAGACGCGGCGGCTGAGGACTGATATCCGGGTTGATGGGGATAAACGTCCTGCATCCGCTCCTGGAGCCAACGATCTAGGGTATAAGTCCGACGACTCGCGATCGCCGGAATGCCTAACTCTTGGCAGGCAATACTAATCATGTTGCTCATCTGACGCCGGAAAAAGCGAATTTTTTTGGGTTTTTGTCCCGCTTGCGCGATCGCCTCTTCTATAGATTGCCGTAACCATAAGGAGTTGACCTGCTGGTTGGAACAAAACTGCGCGTACTGAAATATGTCGTCTGAGGATTGATGGATGTTTAAAGGACTCTTACAAATTAAGACTTCCCAGACTTTCTTCTGATTGTCGTCCAAAATTGGACGCGAATAGAAATCGAGTTCCCAAATAATCGTCATGCCAAGACTGTTATAATCTAACCCCTCTTCTAATAATACGGGTTAGTGATCCGCTCCGGGACGTACTCCCAAGGAACTGTCTGTGATGTATCGCGCCAATACATGAGGAACCTACCACGGACGCGATCTCATCCCTGTACAGGTTAATTATCGGTAAAACTCAGTATTTGAGCTACTGCTGTCAACCCTAAACCCCACATTCTACACTCCACACCCCACTCAGGATGAGGGATCAGATGCAAAGAAAGCGGTAAGTTAGAGGTAAAGCTGGATCTATAACTGTGAGTGATCATGCCTGTCAATCGAATTGTACTCTTATGCGTGGTTGGAGGCGGACTGGCTATATTTGTTTTGTCAAATTTGTCAGCCCCCGTCTTGTCTGTCGTGTTTTTGGGAATGCAAACCGTTGCATTGCCTCTGACGGTATGGATAGGACTGGCGATCGCACTCGGCATACTCACCAGTTTAGTCTTACAATTGCTCAGTTTTCGACCCAGGAGGGTTCAGAGGTTTGATCGCGCCGCCCAAGCATCGCCTCCAAATCGCTGGCGAAAGGAAGCCGAGTTTGAGCAGGAGGAACCTGAACAGGAGAACTCTGAACCGGAAATTCCACCTCCCCCGCCACCTCCAGAACCACCACCTCCAGGACCCTCGTCCTCTGCTTCAGGTTCGGATTGGGATCAATCTATTGCTCCAGAATGGAACTTTGAAGGAGAACCTGCAACATCCACAGATGACGAGTTTGACTGGGATGAGTTTGAGAGTGAGCAGGAGGAAGAGGTATCAGAGGAAACAGAGCGCCCAAGTAGGGGTTACGAAGCCACTCAAGAACCCCGCCGCCCATCTCAACCCGACTCTGTTTATTCCTACAGTTACCGAGAATCAAATCAGTCTAAGTCGGGGATTAGCAGAGCTGATGGAGTGTATGATGCTAACTATCGAGTAATTACCCCACCCTATCGTCAACCCCCACCACAAGAGGAACCTGAGGATGAGGATGAAGACTGGGGATTTGAATTTGATGATCAAGACAGAGGTTCGTAGCTGAAACTCGATTGATTAGCCAAGGGCAATTCTTGCTATGCTAAAAAGTATGATTGGTCTCAACAGTAGCAAGTTTCCAAAACTATAGAATCAGGGAGAGCGCTCATGAGACGCCACACATTTATTGTTTTAGGTATCACCGCTGCGGTTTTTGGCTTAGCCCCCCTTACCCAAGCCCAGTCTAACGCGCCGTTTAGTTCTAATGAAAATTCAGTTACTTTATCTGGTGAATCCCTACGGACTGTAGAACGTCGCAGTTTATCCAATGATTACCGCTCTTTGTTCAATAACAACTTGCCCATTGCTCAAGATGAAGCGGGAGTGAATTCTACAGATTCAGGCTTTGCTATCAACTCTCGCCTACGAATTGTAGTCGGGGATACTCTCACCTCTGGCGATCCCCTTGACCTATTTCCGGCTGTGGGTGAAGAGGGGGATGTTCAAAGACTCAAGTTACAAGTGCCGCTCAGCGAATAATTTGCAACTCGTTATAGTGTTGGGATGGGTGTATCTAATTTTAAAAAAGGCATCATGGATCTTATGGTGTTTAGATCCGATTCTTCTCAAATGACATCCGCAAAGTAGCGCAAAATTATTTGCTCACTATTGCCGATGTCATAGCCGTTAAAAACAGAACACAATTAAGAAACATCTCCAACACAAACAACCAATCTGGGCTAGTACGGTGAGAAGTGTTCCTATATTCTCAATAGTGCTAGCCCATTCTCTTAGTCAGAGAGAACAGAGAACAGGGAACAGGAAAAGACAATTTTGCCAATCATTGAAAACTGCTAACGGCTAGATTAAGGCAGAATGTTTAATAGGACTTAATTGGGTGACAGATTACCCTGAGTACCACAATCCTTACTATGCAAATTCCTAAGCAACTTTGGCGAGCATCTCCTTTCTTGTTATCCCTGTTGGGTGGTATAATAATGGGAATAACCCCATCCCCTGTAGAAGCATGGTCTTTGGCGTGGATTGCTTTGGTGCCTTTATGGTTCTTAGTCGTAACCCGTCAAAGCCTGCGCCAGACGGCTTTATCTGGTTTCTGCTGGGGGATTGGCTATCAAGGCTTAGCCCTATTTTGGATTACAGGGATTCATCCCATGGATTGGATGGGAGTACCCTGGTTAGCCAGTTTAGCGATCGCGCTTTTTTGCTGGGCGTTTATTACCCTCTGGGGGACGGTGCTTGTGGTGCTGTGGGCGGTGGGGATGACGGCGTTCAATTCAATGTTGAATCGTCAAGGTGCAAAATTTAAAACCCTCACTCGCGTCTTGGTGGGAATTGCCCTCTGGTGTGGTTTAGAAGCCTTCTGGACCTTAGGCGATCTCAACTGGACATCTCTGGCTTATACCCAGAGTCCCCATAATTTATGGATTTTGCATCTGGGTCAGATTTCGGGTCCGTTTACGGTAACTGCAGCCGTTGTTGCTGTAAATGGGTTAATCGCCGAAGCTGGGATTAGTTATTTCTCAAATCGAACCAAACGAGTTACTGATTCTAACGCAAAGCAGAAATTTATCCTAGCCTTAGGACTCCTCATCGGTTTCCATCTGATTGGATTTGGACTCTACAGTCGCCCTCTGATTCAACCGACTCAAGCCGCCTTCAAGGTTGGCATTATTCAAGGGAATATTCCGAACACAATTAAACTCTACCGAGATGGTTTGAGTCGGGCAATTGAAAATTATACCAACGGTTACAACGCCTTAGCTGATCAAGGGGTTGAGGCAGTTTTGACACCGGAAACGGCTTTGCCATTTATCTGGGATGAACAGATTAATCAATTTCGCTCACCCGTTCCGTTTTATCAATACAAACTCGACCGTTTAAAACAAGCTATTTTAGAAAAAGGTGTGCTGGTTTGGCTGGGGGCTTTTGGTGAAAAAGGGGATAGCCTTACCAATAGCTTATTTACGATTACAGGTACGGGTAAAACCATCAGTCGCTATAACAAAGTTATTCTTGTACCTTTAGGAGAATATATTCCCTTTGAGGAACTACTCGGCGGTTTAATTGATCGCCTTTCCCCCTTAGATGCCCATTTAGCCGCAGGTAAACCCAACCAACAGTTTGCCACACCTTTTGGTCGTGCGATCGCGGGGATTTGTTATGAGTCAGCCTTTGCCTATCATTTCCGCCATCAAGCCGCCAGGGAGGGTGAGTTTATTCTCAGTGCCTCAAATAATGCTCATTATAGTGAAACCATGCCCGCCCAACATCACGCCCAAGACGTGATGCGAGCCATTGAAACGGACCGGTGGGCAGTACGGGCGACGAATACGGGCTATTCTGGCATTATAGATCCTCATGGGAGAACCTTATGGCTTTCTGGGATTAATACATACCAGATTCACGCGGCGACAATATATCGGCGACAAACCCAGACGCTTTACGTGCGCTGGGGAAATTGGTTAACTCCGACATTATTAGGATTGGCGATTGTGGCGTTTATCGTGAGTCGCTTGAATCTTCACCAACTGTTGTAGGGGCTCACGCTCCGTGCATTGGTGTCAACTTAAGGTGAAAACCGATACAGGGGGGAGCGTTTCACCCTCATCCCCTAACCCCCATCCTATGCATTAGTCACATCTTTCGTAACAATCCACAATTCTTATGGTGTCTGGGTTGGGGAGAAATGCTTAATATATCTTAAACAATATGGCTATATCCAGTCATCGGGCTTGGGGGGGCTGATTACTCAATTCGCTGTCACCTTCCATTACATTTTTCGCTCCATCTGAGCAAAATGTTCCAATAACAATCGGTGAATAAAAATATACCCGCCTCCTACCTTCTGTAAAAAAATTTGCTGCGTCGCATAATCCAGAAATCGTGCATAGTTCCAGGGAATACAACCACTAAAATACAGCACTAACCGCAACGTAAAATGCTGAATGCAAGCAATCCCCGCAGGTGAAAATAACCCAAACAGCAATCCAATCACCGCACCAAATAAAATCGGTAGTCCCACGATTTGCGCCAAACCTACCATAGCAACTACTCCAATTAAAGCAAAAATTAAGGTATTTTGTGCCGACTGCCATATCCCTTGATTGGGAACTGTACTCGTCTCAATCCCGCCCCCAGTTAACCCGCGCAATAATATAAAAATTAATCCTGTCCCTACTCCACTTAATCCATAAGTTAGCCCCTCAATTATCGCACTCCCACTGGGCGAAATTAGCCAAAAAATTAGACCACTGCTGAAACCAAATATTAATCCTACCGTCAACCCAATTCGCAACCCCGGAAATATATTCCGTTTCGCTTTTACCCATGACCATTTTAATGTTTCTACAGGTTCAATCTGATTCATAATCAAAGCCACAATTAACCCCGCCATTAACCCACCGCCGATTCCCATAATTAACCCGGCTAATACACCGACGCTCTGTCGAAAAATCATCTCGACATTTAGTCCCCCGCCTAACCCGATAACTAATCCCCCGATTAAACCAACTCCCATAGCATACAGCCATTTTTGCTCCTTTCTTTCTAACCAACTCGGCTGCAATCGCTCAATTAAAAATACGGTTTCTGAGGCTTGATTCATCCGCTTTGCCAGCCAAATTAACCAATTAATTACCTGGTCTTTTCTATACTTCCCTTGACCCCGTTTACGCTTAAACATCCGCTGAATGTAACTGTCAAATAAGTGCTTCCGCCACTCTTCTAAACCACTCATTTGCGGTAACTCGTCCAGGGATATTCCCTGATAAGCTAGGGTAATAATACTTAACATTAAAGGAGATTGTGCTAAGTCTTGTAATGTGGTATCCGATCGCAGAACTTGGCGCACCGCTGTAAGTTGCGTCCCAGCACTGTTTAGATAGCGATCAATTTGGGCTAAAGTAAGCGGTTGTAGACAAATCGCGGCTTGTAAGTTCAGGCGGTGCTGTAAGGCTTGATAATCCCGAATCCGACTACAAACCACCAGTTCAGTTGTGCCATGTTCGCTACTAAATTGATTGATAGCGGTGACACAAGCCTCTCTTAATGTAATACTTACTTCGTCTAAACCATCCAATAATAGTAACAATTCTCCGACATCAATCCAGGTTTTACCAATATCTTTAGACACTTGATATTTCGTATAAAGTTCGTTAACTAACCAGTCAGCAATGGTTTGTTTCCCCCCTGTCCAAGAGGATAGATTGAAGACCACAGGAATCGGGTGATTACTATCAACTTCTGCCTGATCCAATACATCGCGAGTTAATTCTAAAAGAGTCGTGGTTTTACCGCTTCCCGGTTCCCCTAAAATCAGGAGCGATCGCCCCTCGCCCATCGCCAGAAACTTGTCACTGACTCTGATTCCCGGTAATAGGGTTTGCTGGAACTCCCCGGAACCTTCCCAAACCAATTCCCAAGGGCGTTCGACTAAATCCAGTCGTTCTTCTAATCCCAGTTCAATTAAGACGCGACCATGCAACGAGGTTTCTAATACCCCTTTGATCCAATAGTTTCTCACTTTATTGAGTAAAATGTGGCGAAATTGAACATCCTGGCGAGTTTGTTTACTTTTGGGTTTGGAGGGAGAACTTGAGC
Organism: Coleofasciculus sp. G3-WIS-01; assembly: GCF_040223135.1. Classification (NCBI taxonomy): domain Bacteria; kingdom Bacillati; phylum Cyanobacteriota; class Cyanophyceae; order Coleofasciculales; family Coleofasciculaceae; genus Coleofasciculus; species Coleofasciculus sp. G3-WIS-01. The sequence goes on along the minus strand of NZ_JAVJZI010000109.1, from coordinate 1,829 downwards.
GTGGATACACCCTATTTCCAGAGGATACGGGTTGAATTAAATAACTCGGTACGGGTTCGGTAATATTTTTTAACGATAAGTTTCCTAAAAATGTAGTGGGTAACTGTAAATGATTTTTCACCAAATCATAAACGAGCTGAGAAATACAAATCCCTCCTGGTTGTGCCTTTCCTTCTAAACGAGCCGCAATATTCACCCCATTGCCCATGACATCGCTTTCACTGACAAAGACATCGCCTAAGTGAATGCCAATTCGATGTAAAATGATGTCATTCGCTGATAAAGTTTGGGCGGCTTGAGCCAAGGATTGCTGAATTTCAATGGCACAATCCACCGCCAAAACCGCACTGGGAAAATACATCAATAAGCCATCCCCTGTAGACTTAATCGTCTGTCCGGAAAACTGCTGACATAATCGCCGCATTAACTCTAAATCCCGGTGAATTAAATCCAGGGTATGTTCTTCATCCGCCGACATCTTGGCACTAAATCCCACACCATCAGTAAACGCGATCGCGGCTAGGGTGCGCTGAGTCTGAAGCTGAGACGGTAAACTATTTACAGTTCTCATGGGACGGGGTAAAGTATTGCTAGGTAAGGGGATTGTCGCACTAGAAGGTAAGGATGCGATCGCGTCTAACACCTCCCTCACAGTTTCATAGCGATCGCGGATATCCTGACACACCATTTTCGCTAAAATGTCATGAAAACGTGAGGCTTCTGCTACCTGATCTCGCCAAATTATTTCACCCGTTTTCGGATTCGCTGGTAAATGATGGGGTAATACCCCCGTTAAGGCTTGAATCCCCAGCATTCCTACCGCATGAATATCGCTACTGAAGCGCGGTTTGCCAGCACATTGTTCTGGGGGCATATAACCGGGTGTACCAATAGCAATCGTCACCAATCCTGGGGAACCTGTCGCCGTACTCACCTGTTTAACCGTACCAAAGTCAATTAAAATAATCTTACCATCCGCTGCCCGTCGAATTAAATTAGAGGGTTTAATATCACGATGAATAACTTGGTGTTGATGAACAAAGTTTAAGATCTCTAAGATATCCCAGACTAAACTGATAACCTGCATCTCATCAAATCGGCGTCTCGCCGATAATTCGTGCCGTAAATCATCCCCTTCGATATGTTCTTGAACTAAATAAAATTGCTGATTATCTTCAAAATGAGCCAAAAGCTGAGGAATTTGGTCATGATTCCCCAATTGATACAAAACCCGTGCCTCGGTATCAAACAGGCGGCGAGACGCCTCTAACACAGATGGATTTGCCACCTGTGGCTTAAGTTGCTTGACCACACAATGGGGGTGTCCAGGTAAATCGCGATCGCGTGCTAGGTACGTTTCCCCAAACCCCCCACGTCCCAACGGTTGGATAATTTCATAACGCCCACGTAGTCGTGTCCCAATCATAAGATTTGTGTAGACTCTCAGCAGGTTTTATTGACCGCACAAGTGATATAATTTTGCCATAGACTTTCCAAAAATCACTTTCCGTCTCAATCGTAACGCCAACAAAATTTTCTGTTCCCCTCCCCTGCCATCTTCCACGCAGCATCTAAAAAAAATGAACATCCAATTTCTGGGTTTTTCAGTCAACGGCTTCACGGCTGCGGGGGCGACTGTAGGGGTTTGGTTACCAAACTCCTACGGTTTGGGTGCATTTGCCGTAAAATTACGTCATAAGCGATGGTGAAAGCCCTCGTGATTTATCCGAGGGATGAAACCGAGCAATGTGTTTAGTTTAGCAACTTTAGTTGCTTTTCTTTCTAATCTTAGGTATAATAATAATATGAGAAACAGAGTTTGTAGGTGA
>NZ_JAVJZI010000125.1:0-2931 GCF_040223135.1 Coleofasciculus sp. G3-WIS-01 | reverse complement strand
TTCCCAGTTCTGAGAAGGGAATGAGCTTAGAGAGACTCCGCCTCTTATAATAACCACTCTTCGAGAGCATTTCCTAGAGGGATGCTGGAACCGAGAAAGAGAAAAACAGTAACACAAGCTACAAAAACCCATTGAATAACCCAGGGCGGCTTTTGTCGAGAGATTAACGATAGATACCCTTTCCGATTGTTCCAGACATTTCCGACAACATCTGAAGGTTTCTTCCTGTCGCCATGCAGTTTTCGGCAATACCCCTGGCTGAATTGTGCAACCCGCTTATCAGAATTCGGCAATCCAGCTTGCACTTAAGTGCATCACAGGTTCCGTCGCTTTCTGGTATTTTGGGAAATAAGGCTAGAAAACCATCAAATTTACTGGCATAATTGGTATCAAGTCTTGGGATTTGCCAAGATATTATTTGGGGAATTTTTGTCATATTTGATACCAAATTTACGATTAGGTTGGAATTCAGACCTAGCATCCCGCTGTTGCCAGATTCGTAGGGGCGCACCGACGCGCGCCCGATAAACATCAAAACCCGATAGCTTAATTCATTACTATTCTCAGGAGACGTTTGCCGTGATGATAATAAACAAGTTGGCTGGGCGTTGGCAGTCGTTTATCATTGGCACTGTCGGATTAATCGGCACACTGGTAACCGGGGGAAATGAGGGAGTCTTCGCCCAGGTGATACCGGATGATACCCTGGGGGCGGAAAGTTCCGTGGTTAACCCCGATGCAATAATTCGGGACATACTCAGCAACAGAATTGAGGGGGGCGCCACTCGCGGCGCGAATCTGTTTCATAGTTTTTTGGAGTTTAATGTCGCCGAAGGGAGAGGGATTTATTTTGCCAATCCTGATGGGATTGAAAATATTCTGTCACGGGTTACTGGGAGTAATGTCTCGACTATATTGGGCAGGTTAGGGGTATTGGGTGAAGCGAATCTATTTTTACTCAATCCCAATGGGATTTTATTTGGCGAAAACGCCAGTTTAGATATAGAAGGTTCCTTTATCGCCACCACAGCATCAGGGATAGAGTTGGGTGAGGATGGAGTTTTTAGTGTGACTCAACCTCGCAGTAGTCGTTTACTCTCAGTTAGTCCTGGGGCGCTATTTTATAATGCTGTAGAAGCGGCGGGGGGGAAGATTACCAATCGGGGGAATTTAGCTACCGGACGAAATCTGACCTTAGATGGGGAGAATCTGGATTTACAGGAACAGTTACGTTCTGGCAGTGATTTAACTCTTTTTGCACAGGATACGGTAACGATTCGGGATAGTGCAACCAATCCGTTTATCGCTGCGGCTGGGGGAAATCTGCTGGTAACGGGAAATCAAGGGATTGATATTTTCGCGTTGAATCATCCGGATAGTGGGTTGTTGTCCGGTGGGGATATGGTGTTACGAAGTGCGGCTGATGTGGGCGGCGATGCTCATTATTGGAGTGGGGGAAGTTTTCGCATTGAACAGTTGGATGGAAATTTGGGGAATTTATATAGTCCTGATGACCCAGTTATTTATGCCAATGGTGATATTGGATTCTTTTCGTATAGGGGAACCTCGCTGCATCTTTTAGCCGGGGGACAAGTAAATATTACAGGTTTTATCGAGATTACAGGAGTCTCCCCTCCAGCGACTTCCCTGGCGGAAACGATAAAATTGGCGGATGATGAACAAACTCTTACGATTAATGGTAGTGTGCAACCCACTGTAGACATAAGAGCAGGAATTGATTGGGCGCAGTTGGGCGGAATGCCAGGAAATTTGGGTGTTGGCGTTAATCTACCTCCTGGTATCTTTGGGAATAATGCCACAAGTTCAGACATTACGATTAACGAAATTAGAATCACTGCACCGGATGGAGTCGTATTTTTAACCAATCAGTACCAGCCCAATTTAACCTTGTCAGGTGGAACAATTGAAGTTGGCAGTATTTTACCAATAACTTTTCTACACCGGGTAACGCGGGTTCAGTGATTATTGACTCTGGCGGTAATATCAATATCACTCAAGCAATTGACTCATCTTCCGTCTCTGGAGATGCGGGGAATATTACTCTGATTGCTGATGATGGGGTTTCTATTGCAGGCAATGGCATTTTTAGCGAAACCCGTGGTGCAGGTGCAGGGGGTGATATCCGTATCCAATCTGAGTCAGTTTTATTAAGGGAAGCGTCACTGGTCTCAACGGCTACGTTTCGTACAGGTAATGCGGGGAATTTAACTGTAGAAACGGGACAGTTATTGGTTCAAGATGGCTCTCAACTGATTACCTCTACCTTGGGTGAGGGTGATGGGGGTGAGGTAAACATCAACGCCACCGAGATTGAGTTCATTGGCGCTAACCCCAACAATGGTAATCCCAGTGGTTTGTTTGCCGTTGTCGAAGATGGTGCCACCGGAAATGGGGGAAATGTGAGTATCTCTACCCAAAACCTACGCATCGTTGACGGTGCCTTTTTAGACGTCTCTACATTAGGGGAAGGGAATTCTGGGAACTTAACAGTAACTGCAAAAGACAAGATTGAAGTCATAGGCAGCCCCGAAGGAAATGCCAGTGGTATTGATGCACAAGTTAACTCAGGTGCCACAGGCAATGCCGGGAATGTGACCCTGTATACAGTTGAACTATTGGTCAGCCAGGGGGGTCAGATATCGGTGTCAACCTTCGGAGAAGGGAATGGGGGTGAGTTAACCGTCAATGCTAGCCAAATTGAGTTAAATGGCGATAACCCCATCGATGGCAGTCCCAGTGGTTTGTTTGCCTCTGTCGGAGATGGTGCCATCTCTCCTCGTCACCGATAAGGGTGAACTCACTGTAGAAACCCGAGGCAATGGCACCGCCGGCAACCTTTTAATTAACACCCAAACCCTAACCGTTACCAATAACGCCACCGTCTCCGCCGCCACATCCTCCCCCAGCCCC
>NZ_JAVJZI010000118.1:0-21601 GCF_040223135.1 Coleofasciculus sp. G3-WIS-01 | reverse complement strand
AAAGCAATACCTCTGTAAATTCAATCTGGTCAACCCCGATTGAATTTACCTTGGGGGAGTCCAATGTACCCCCACCCTACTTCACTCCGTTTCGTTGAGGATGGAGTTCTATAGCTCCCCCAATCCCCCACGTTTTGATAGTCCAGCTCATCGGTATAGTCCAAAACATTAGCAACGCCCACCGATAACGGAAATAGCTGCGGGTTAAATAAACTCCCATCGTTGGGACTATCACCCACTGTCAAAACTTGTTCAGGTTGATACTGGGGAAAGTAATCGCGTAACACTTGGATTAACCCGATGGCTTTGTCCTGAGATGTGGGTTTGATGTGACATTGCACCGAACTGTAGGTAAATCCCCAATCCATGGACGTACAAAGGGCGTTGAGGTGTTCTAGTTGATGCACAGTGAGGTCACGATTATCAAAGGTCCAATCGGTGATGCGAAAGCGATTGTCAGCCGATTCGTGAATCTGGGGAAATTGGGATTTGAGACGTTGATAGGTATCCGCTAATTGTTGGCGATGGGTAGTTATGTCAGCAATTGTGGATAAAAAGACAGGTTGATCCCCGTCTGCTGGATAATATAACCCACCATTTTCCGCGATCGCACCCTGCACGGGTAAATAATTTACCAAACCACTAACCCAGCCGGCGGAGCGACCTGTAACAATAAGCACAGGGATATCTGCTGCTTGTAAATTTTCCAACGCTTGCAGCAAATCCCCACTAAATTTACCTTGTCGTGTCAGCGTTCCATCCATATCTGTGGCAATCAGACGTAGATTTTTCCAGCAATGGGCTGCTATTGCTGAGTTAATCGATGAAAAAGCCATCATAAACCTCGCGTGGAACCCCGACTTCAATGAAGTAAGTCGGGGAGGGATAGCGAGTCAAACCGCACCACTCAATGTGGTAAGGTTTGACAATCCAATTGTTGACACCAGTCCGGTATTTCGCTGCAACAATTGGACTTTTTTAGCGGTGAACCGCCCTAACCGTTTCCAGTTAGAATCACTAACTGAAACTTGGCTTTTAGTATCGCCAGAAACATAGCCGTAGTAGGTAATACCTGCTTGTCCCACCTTGACATAATCACCCTTTCTAAAGCCATGACGGGTAACTGTGCCACCATAGCCGCGCCGTTCCCCTCCCTTAGCAGGAATCATCAAGTGTAACTGACGACGGCATACCGGAGGGCGGTTAATCACGGCAAACTGGCACGGCGTCACTTTGATATCACCTAGCCAAGTACCACTCCTACGCTTAATTTGGCGATACCTCATAAACTGAGATATGGCAAGGCATAGACCATCAACAGCATGGGCTGCGGGTGACTCCTGTGCCTTGTTCTTAGCTTTGGGTAAACCGAGGTACTGTCTTAGCGTCGATGTATGCCATCCCTCTTGAGTATGGACATTATATCCCTCTTGCTCTAGCCGTTCTAGTTGCCAGTATTGACCAACCATCGCAGGGCTAAAACCTTTATTACCTCTGGCTTTAATCACCTCGACCACCACATCGTTTGATGGATAGATTTGCTGTAATTCCTGTAGTACTCGGAACTCCAGATCACGGTTAGCCCGGATACTTGGGGGGATCTTGTGTCCTCTACGGTTATCGAATCGGCACTGACGGTGATTGCGCTGGTTATAAGGAAGCTTGCGGTTAATCCGTCGTCCCCGTCTACCACGGCGCATCATTGCCCTTTGTGTCATTCGCTTAGTCACCGTCTTAAAGGGTAGCTTCAGGTGGGCTAGAAACAGAGTAGCCTTCTGAGATTGAACTCCAATCCCACTAAATAGCTTTCCCGGATCAATCCCAACCACAACGTTTTGGACTTCCTCACCCGATGGTTTCTCTAAATACTGGACTTGAAAAATGCCTATGTCGTTGTGCACTACCTTAGCTTTGCCAAATTTGAGCCAACGTCGAACGCGGCTAGCCTTGGCTGGCATTAGTGGCTTACCGTCTGGTGATAAAACTGGAACTCGTAGCATGGTGATAAACCTCACGAGTAAAGTTGTACGTCCCCTCGACCACCGTTAACAAGATGTCCTTTCTGCAAGCGCCTATGACAAGTAGACTTGTAAATAATCCTGACTGGGGAAGTATCTGGAAGTACGTGCCAGTTAACGGCTAGGGCGGTCTATTCAACTCTTGCGTTGTCAGTCTTGTCCCTGACAATCCCCAACTTCAACGAAGTAAGTTGGGGTTGTTGAAAGATTATTGTGTAATGGGTGCTATATCTTGGTTTATCAAAATTTATCATGACAATACTATCACCAGACCAACGGAATTATTATTATCTTCTAGCCGCCGAACGAGTGGGAATTCACAAGCCAATTTTAGCGGCTCTTTATCAGGTGCATTCGTCTCCAACTCTTGCTGATGAAGAAACGGGGTTAGGCATATCACCTGCCAATCGGGTATCACCCGATCAGGTGAATACATTGCCGGAACAAGTTCAGTATGCAGCTAATGTTATCCGATCGCTTACCGATAGTTTAATTGTTCAGGGACAGCAAGGTACTGATTTATGGCTACTAGAACAGGGACGCTATAGCGATGAATTCCTGCAAAACGTAGCTAGGGGATATGTACCGCCAGCCGGTCAACCCTTTATGGCGCGTTTAGAACCGAGTAACTTTGAGTCGCTCAAACAAGCGTATCTCGCTGATTTAGCCGCTGACTTCAGAAGCGAAAACCTGCCTCAAAATCTTGCCTATCTAGATAAAGCCTTACTGACTCTTGTGGATCGACTCCCTGAATATTATACGGGATTACCTCATCAACGAGATGCGTTGCTAGAAGCGGTGCGGATTTGGCGGAAACTGGATACCCAGGATGCTACCATTGCTTCTTTAGTGCCAACGGATCAGGTGACATCAGCCCGTGAGGATGCATCAAAACTGGATATTCCCCTCAAGCAATTTATGGGACGTGTTTCTGGTAACTATAGCGGTTATCCCCATCAACGGGAAGCGCTGCTGCGCCTAACTCAACTGTGGCGTCAATTGCGAACCCGAGAAGAAGCGATCGCGTCTTTGAAAAAAAATGCCTCCCCCCAAGAAAATCTCGATATTATTGATCCGGCTCTGGTGGCATTCATCGAGCGCGTGCCGAAGTTCTACCAGGGACAAGGTAGCCAACGCAATGCCCTCACCGAAGGCTTTCGACTCTGGAATCAATTTGACTCCCGCGCCACGGTGTTAAGTCACCTAGGCATTAATCCGGACATCCTGCAAGCAAGTACCACTGACCCCACCGCCATGCAAAAACTGGCAGCGGAACTCGATCAAGAACTGATCAGCTTTGTCGGGAAGATACCCAAGGACTATAAAGAAGATGACAACCAACGGGAAGCTTTAATCCGTTTAGTTCAACTTTGGCGAGATTTGCCCACCAGAAATCAGGCAGTGCAATCTCTCCTGGAAGACCAAAAACGAATGAATGAAGCCCGTCGTCAAGCCCAAGAAGCACCGCCAAAGCCGACGCCTGTGGTGATTCCCAAACGCCCTGAGCGTTGGACACCTTACAATATTCAGCTATCAGCACCAATCATTCCCGATGGTAGCTTTACCTGGGCAGAAGCCACCCATGGAGGTACGCGCATGCCCCCCAATCAAGCTACAGTGGATGCTATGGTTCGCATTGCGAAACTGGCACAACGGGCACGCGATCGCATTGGGCGACCTTTTATCGTCACCAGTTGGTATCGTCCCCCTTACGTGAATCGAGCAGTTGGGGGTGCCAAGTATAGTCGGCATCTGGTGGGAGATGCCATGGATTTTGTGTGTGAAGGGTTAAGTGGCAATCAGATTTACTGGTCTCTTGAACCGTGGTGGCCCGGTGGCTTAGGTCGCTATAGCCGATTTCCCAATTTGTGCCACATTGATGCTCGCAGCTACCGGGCACGCTGGCTCCATTAAGGGTAACATTCAGCATGAACACCTCGGTTTGCTGCTACCTTTTTCCCGGATTGTAATTCAAAATTTGCATGAGTGCATCTGTCATTGAAGCGGCTTTCTCGATCAACCACACAAATCCAGAACAATCTAACATTCATGGCGGAGTCCTAGGGGACTTTCGCAAGAGTTTACGGCTCGGTACAGTGTTTTCCCCACCGACAGAAAATCGCTGTCGGGATACCCTAGTAGACTTAACCAGGGCAAGATTGCACCAGATCCACTCCCTAGAAGGCATTCTAGAAATAACTCTTACATCTTCTCAAGCAGGAATTATGTCCAGTCCGATTATCCCTAGAGAATCTACATTAGCTCAAGTTTCTCAGCCTTCACCAACGGCTGTCTCTCCTTCACCTGCCGATACTCAGTCCTCTGGAACACCCTGGATGTTTGTCTCCATAGGACTGCTCTTACTCGCGATTGGCTTACTGGTCTATGGCAAAATACAACTAGATACCATGGGAAAGAAGCTGAAATTTGAGCAGTTTAAGACTAAAGACCTCCAGAAAAAGTTGAAGTTGGCGCTCAACACTATCCGCAAAATGGAAACTAATCCGGATTTGGTTCACTCTCGCGAATTTAACTTAGACTATTTGCGATTGCGGATGGAAGAAGAGGTGTTTCATTTTGCCATCGTTAATCAAATCAAAATCAAGGTAAAACAAATCATCAGTGTGGCGCTACGACCGAATCAGGCGGCTCAAAGTGCGATCGGGATTGCTAGCACCACAGGTAGGCAAGTTGATGAACTGTTTGATGTCAAGTATGAGACTGAAAGCAGTGGTAAACGTACCATGCGAGTGCTATTCCGGATTCAAATCAAGTTGACTAAATTACCCACTCAAGCCACCTCAGCCACGATTAGCCAGATTATTGATTGTATCGAAACCTTTCTCTCTCCAGAGGATGAAAGCTGGCAACCCACGATTCAAGGACGAATTGTTTCGATTCACTGGGATCAAAAAGCTAAACCAACTCCTTTACTGGTGCTTCAGCAATCCAGTGAGGGGGTTAATGTGACCTTAAGAACGAATCGGGCGCGGATTAACTAAAGCTATTCACAAACTGCCAATTATTAGATCAAGTTGCTCAAAGCTAAACGTCGTTCTTAACCGAAGTAACTGATGCTATTTATAATTTATTACTTATGAATTATGACTTATGACCCTTCGCTTTGCTCAAGGGTATACTTATGACTTCTTTGAATATGTCCATCTTCGATATGAATAATCCGATCGGCAATATCCAGAATTCGGTTATCGTGGGTCACGAGTAGAATGGTGCATCCTTGTTCTTTTGCCAACTTTTGCATTATTTCCACCACATTACGTCCTGATTGACTATCCAGAGCAGCTGTGGGTTCGTCGGCTAGAACTAATTGAGGATGACTCACTAACGCCCGCGCGATCGCAACCCGCTGTTTTTGTCCACCAGAAAGGTTATCGGGGTAGTAATTAAGATGATTGGCTAAACCAACTGTGGTTAGTATCGCTGTTGACTTCGCTACCGCCTCAGTAGGAGAAATATCGGGGTGAAGTTCCACCGACATTTGCACGTTTTGGCAAGCCGTCAGACTCTTGAGCAAATTATGAGATTGAAAGATATAACCAATATGACGGCGCACTTGCACCAGTTTTTCTTCTGTCGCACCGATGAGTTCCTTCCCTAAGACTTGAACTTGACCCGATTGGGGTGAACGTAAGCCCCCAATTAGGGTTAATAAGGTTGTCTTACCCGAACCCGAAGGACCTGTCATTAATACAATTTCTCCGGGTAATAGTTCTAGATTGATATTAAAGAGAATTTGTTTACGTAGAGAACCTTTGCCAAAGTAGTGATTGAGATTTTTGATCGATACGATAGGAGATTGAAGTAATACGTTAGAATTCATAATTCATGCCAAATTCGCTTTTGTAACCCCCTTTTTAGCTTGGGTACTCTTTCCTTGGAGCCATCTGCTATCTGCCTTATCCACCCCTCTAAAAAATATCAGCCGGATCAGCCGCTTTGAGTTTCCGCACAGCAATCGCCCCCGATACACAACACATAATAATTGTCAAAATTAGAATGGTTATGGTTTTAGTCAAAGTCATCATCATCGGTAGACGAGTTGCCGCTTTTGTTAAACTATACAATCCCGAAGCAATTACCATTCCGGGAATATATCCTAAAATAGCCAGAATAAGCGCTTCTTGGAAAACAACTATCAATAAATAGCGATCGGTATAACCCATCGCTTTAAGTGTGGCATATTCGGGTAAATGATCGGAAACATCGGTATAAAGAATTTGATAAACAATTACTGTACCGACAACAAAGCCCATCACTATACCCAAGCTAAAAATAAAACCGATCGCGGTACTGGTTTGCCAATATTTTTTTTCAAAATCGATAAATTCTTGCTTGGACAAAATTGTGACATCATCAGGAAATTCCTGTCTCATGTCAGTTAAAATATTTTGGATATTTGCTCCAGGTTGTAATTGAACTATACCAATATCAATTAGTCCCTTATTTCGTCGTGGAAAAATCCGCAAAAAATTTAGGTCACTTGTGACAATATTTCCATCGGCAGCAAAGGAAGCGCCTAAACTAAATAATCCTACCACCCGGATGCGACGTTCTTCTACTTCTGTAGTTACCTCTTGTTTTTGATGAAAGAGTTGAGCAATTGAACCATATTCAGGTCTAGATGTGTCATCAAATAAAACCCCATTTTCTATTTTTATCTTATGCAAATTTTGGTTAACATCAGGTAGATCTAATACTGGATTAGCTGGATTAAATCCCAAAACCATAATGCCACGAGTTGCCCGAGTTTGCGGATTTTTCCATAAACCAAAATCCATATAGAGTGGACTAATTGACTGGACACCCTCAAAACCCAAGGCTTGATATAATCGTCGCTGAGGAAAGCTTTTCATCGCGATAGTTGATGTGGACTGAGGGCTAATTAGAAAAATGTCACCTTTTAAATTGTTATGTAGGGTTACATTACTCTCAAACAAGGCATCGCGGAAACCAAGCTGCATAAACATTAAAATATCCGCAAAGCTAATTCCAGCGATCGCGACCATTAATCGTATTTTTTCGCGACTCAGTTGTAACCACGCGAGCGGGATTTTCATTTAAGTTTTAAATTAATTAGACTCTGATTCAAGCAATATTTCTACGATAACTTTTGAGTTGGTTAATCCGGCAACTTTTTTGCTATCTTCTGGCGGTAGACGAATGTTTACTTCCACGACTCTAGCATCAACATCAGCAGCCGGATCGGTATCGAGAATATCTTTTTTGCCGATTTTCCGTCCAATTTGGCTAACATTTCCTTGAAGTTTGCCCTCAAATGCCTTGCTTTCACTACGAATGGCAACACGCTGTCCGAGACGTACTTTGCTAATATCGCTTTCGTAGACTTCTGCAACTACTCTCATTTCGTCTGTTTTTCCCAGTTCGACAATTCCTTCCCCTTCCTTAATGGTTTCTCCCGCCCGGGTATTTATATCTAAAATCTGACCGTCTTCTGGGGCACGCACGTAAGCTAAGGAATCTAAATCAGCTTGAGCTTGTTCAACAGCGGCTAGTGTACTTTCAACTTCAGCTTCGGCTTTTTTTATATCAACCGGACGAATTTCTTTGATTTCTTCTAGACGGGCTTCTTCTTCTTTAATCTGAGCTTCGAGAACGGCGATAGTTTTGTTCCGGTTGACTCTGCCTTCTTCGAGCTGTTCGTTCAGATTAGCGATAGTTTGAGCTTGGTTCGCTTCGGCTTGAATAAGATTCGCCTGTTGTTGAGCGAGGTTCTCTTGTGCCTCACTGAGGCGTTCTAGGGCAGTTTCTACCCTTAAGCGGCGGCTTTCTAATTCTGAGGTAGAAATTGCACCATCTTCGGCTAACTGCTGATAGCGGGCAAAGTCGTTATCAGCGTTGCGTTTTTCTGCCTCTAGTCGTCTAATCGTAGATTCTTGAGCTTTAACGGTAGCTTGTTGAGCTTGAATCGTGGCTTCTTGAGCTTTGGTGGTTTCTCTCAGTTGAGTTTCTAAGCGATTAATTTTGCTCTGTTGGGCTTTTTTTTCTCCCTCTAATTCTTTTTCAAGGCGATTAATTGTTTCCTCTTGGGCTTGAATTGCGCCCGCTTTGGCACCCGCTTTCACTTGTTCCAGGTTCGCTTGGGCAATTTCAACTTTTTTTTTGGCAAGATCTACAGCCGCTTGCAAGCGATCGCGGTTATCCATAATCGCCATGACTTGATTTGCCCGCACGCGATCGCCTTCCGAGACGAGTAATGCTTTCACTACATTGGCACCCTCCAAGGAGGTGGGAGCGGATATAATAATAACTTCTCCATCGGGTTCCAAGCGTCCTAAGGCGGTTACTGCTTCGATAGCGGGTGTAGCCACTGGCTGCGGGTGTGATTGAGTTGTACGGAGTTGAACCCGATTGAGGCTGTAAACAGCCGCGACTCCAGTCGCGAGGGTTCCGCCAACAGCCACAGCGATCGCCCAACGAGTTATCGGTTTAGAAAATAGTCCTTCATCCATCCCTGGTTTATGCCCCATATCTTCCTAATATAAATAGGATTGATTTCTGAATTCGCGCCCCCTCCTTCAGTTATAGACGCTAGGAGCAAGCCACGTCTAATTGGATGGGGAAGATGGGGAAGCTCCTGGAGCCGGAGGAGTAGGGGGAGTAGAGACGTAAGGCGGGGAACGTCTGGAAGTAGGGGAAGAGGTTTCCCAATCAACAAATGACAATCACACAGATGGTAAGTCAAACAATACGGTAGTCATGTAATAATCTGCCCAATCCGCGCCAAAGGCTTTTTCTAGCACACGACGGGTTTTATCATTTTTCTGCTGCTTGGTGCAATAATAATGCTGACCGGCTACAATTTTTGCTTGGTCTTCAGCCGAAACGGGTTTAGCATTAGTTGCATGAGTACAATGAATTTGGAGAAAATTCTCTACTCGCGATAAAAATTGCTGTTCCTCTTGAGGATTATTGGGTCGAATAAAAAGGCAAAATTCCGAAAAAATGTCGCCCCACTCTGGCAAATCACGGACGTCTTGGAAATGAGGAGTTGGTAAAGCCTGTAATGGTTGACGATAAGCGTCGGGTAAGATACCTTTAGCATTCACCGGAGAGAGGTCTGCGATCGCGGCACTGATTTTCCCTCGTCCGCCGACTAAATCGCAGCCAAACATGGGTAGATTGTACTCTGGACGGGGAAACATGACACAGTGGAGAATATCGAGCATTGTTCCCACTTTTGCCAATTCCAAATGCAGTTTGCGAAACTGTGGCGTCTGATAACAACGGTTTTCAATCGTGAGTTTCTCACCCTCTAGGCGTCCTTCCACATAGCCTAACTCGGCGGGAAGCTGATAGGGCGACAAATCTAGGTAACGCCGCCAATTGGCTTCAATACAGTCGGCTAATTGGCAAATAAGGGGGTGTTGTTGCTCTCGCAGGGAAGGCTTGGTGGTTACTGACATTCTTTGAATCTTAACTAACGGTGGGGGTTTGGGGGAGGAACCATAATTCCCACGCCATAATCTCCTGATTTGGCGTTGGGATACATGGACATCCCCCAAGCTAATTTTATCCGATCAACCCCGGTAAAATTAGCATTTACCGTTAGTGGTAATTGTGGTAAGATTGAAAAATGCTGACACTTAACTACACCTATCGCCTATATCCCGACCAGAAACAAGTCGAGCTGTTGAACGAATGGCTCGAAACTTGTCGCAATGCGTATAACTACGCGCTCAGGGAACTCAAGGATTGGATTGCTTCTAGGAAGTGTCCCATAGATAGGTGTAGCTTAGAGTCAGAGTACATCATGAGTACTGATTATCCTTTTCCTGGATATCAGCAGCAGCAAAACAACCTACCCAAAGCCAAAAAAGAGTTTCCCAGACTATCCGCCGTACCTTCTCAGGTATTGCAAACAACCATCAGGAGATTGCACGATGCTTGGGACTTTTTCCAGAAGCGAGGTTATGGATTCCCAAGGTTCAAAAAGTACGGACAAATAAAGTCTGTTCTTTTCCCTCAGTTTTCCACCAACCCGATTACCGGATGGCAAATCAAATTGCCCAAGCTGGGGAAAGTCCAAATTAACTTGCATAGACCAATCCCAGACGGGTTTGTTGTCAAGCAGGTCAGGATACTCAAGAAAGCGATGGGATGGTTTGCGATAGCTAGCATTCAGTCTGATATATTTATTCCTGAACCCGTACCTCACGGGCACTTTATTGGTGTAGATGTTGGACTGAATAATTATTTAACTACCAGTGATGGATTCATAGAGCCAGGACGTAAATTCTTCAAGACAGAGCATCGTAGGCTGAAAGTGCTACAACGCAGATTGTCGAAAAAGAAGAAGCGTTCTAAGAACTATGAAAAAGCCAGAATCAAGGTAGAGAAACAGCATAATCATATTGCATTCAAGCGTAAAGACTATCAGTTTAAGCTGGCTCACAAACTGTGTGATATTGCAGGCACTATCTTCGTAGAAGATATTGACTTCCGAACAATGGCGAAAGGCTTTTTAGGAAAACACACCATTGATGCCGCCTTTGGTCAGTTTCGGTCAATCCTGTTCCATGTCGGCAAGCAACGGGGTGTCTATGTGGCTGAAGTTGATCACAAAGGAACCTCTCAAACTTGTCCTAATTGTCGGATCGAAGTCAGGAAAGAACTTTCTGATAGATGGCACAGTTGCCCTGAATGCTTTTATGAGGTTGATAGAGATGTAGCCTCAGCACAGGAAATCTGCAACCGAGGCTATGAAACACTTAGTACCCAGGGACTCTGGGGGAAAGAAATTGGCTGTCAAGTCGGGCTGTCGGGGGCATTTTGCCTAGATAAGTGGCGCAGGGCAGCAATATCCAGCAGTGATGTTGGAAGCCCTCACCATACTTCTTGAAGTTGGTGAGGGAGGATGTCACCGCTCAACCCATCAGGATAGGGGGGGTAGGTTTGACGACATCCTCGCCACCCTGCTTGCGAGTCATGGTGGGGATTCCCATCATTACTGACGGGGTTTCCTGGCTCGTCCTTGCACCTTACTCGTATAGGATATCAGCTTCTCATCCCTTTGGTATTGCGAAAAGACCCATCTCCACCAAATAACCGTTTTCACAAGATAGTCTCTGGCTATATATGATAGGGAAGCAGAGTCTACAGGAGCAGACGAGTATGTTTGGCTTAGGATGGCCCGAAGTAGCGATTATTGGGATTGTCGCGCTAGTAATTTTCGGTCCCAAGAAGATTCCAGACATGGGTCGCGCATTAGGAAAAACCCTTAAAGGTTTTAAAGAAGAGATGAATACTCCCACATCTGAGGAGGAGGACGCTGACTAGAGAGTCGGCTGACGTAACCTGATTACGGTAACAGAAGTCACGCATCAGTAGAGATGTTCCGACGGAACGTCTGTGTTGACTGATCCGAAGGCTTAATTAGAGCCATTTCCGCCATCCCTCTTAATTGGTGATTCCGGAATTTCCATTAAATCAGTCATCGCTTCAGTCAAGGCTTTGGGGTCCATAAATACAATTTTGGAGTTGCTACTTTCACTCAACTTCTCGTTAGCTTCCACATAACGAGTGGCAATCAAATACTTTAGCACTTCCTGACTGTTAGGCTTTTCTAGCAGCGCTTTTGAGATCATCTCTAGGGATTTCACCGTCCCTTCTGCCTGGGCGATCGCGGCTTCTCTCTCTCCTTCTGCCTGGTAAATCGCGGCTTTTTTCTCGCTTTCTGCTGCCCGTTCCTTCTCCAAGGAGTCCAACACTGTCTGGGGTGGTTTAATTCCTTGGACTTCCACACGGGTGACCTCTACCCCCCAGCTATCGGCAGCCTCTTTGAGATGAATTGACAAATGCTTATTGATCTCGGAGCGGGATGAATAGGTTTCATCTAAATCCATTCTGCCAATTTCCGACCGTAACGTTGTGATAACTAAATTTCCAATTGCCTCTTTTACATCTTCAACATCATAGTAGGCTTTATAGAGATTATTTATTCTCCAGTACACCACCGCATCGACTTCTACAGAAATATTGTCTTTCGTGATTGCCTGCTGAGGTTCAGTATCTAAGACTTGCTCACGGGTAGTTTCCTCCACAGCAATACGTTCCAAAAACAGCCAAACCACCCTCGGTCCAGGCTGTAAAGTCTTCTTATATTTCCCCAAACGTTCAACTATAGCTTGATTGCCCTGATTGATAACTTTGGCGGAACCGATACCGTAGCCGCCGCCGATTAAAATCAGTGCAAAAATATACGACCAAAGAGATCCCATAGGTTTTTACACTTTTACTAGAAGGTGAATGAATCAATTGGAGTGACAAATAGGATTGTCTAGAACGTTCTTCAATAAGTTTGCAGGTAACACCTAGCTTGAATTTACATAGAGTTAGAGCTAAGCCACCTTTCAGATTTCCTCAAACGAGGCTTGTTCTCAAGCCGCTTTGTCTAGCAGTACGTGTTACCTACAATGTACTCTGGTGGTAAAACATCCGCAAAGAGGGACAATACCCACTCCCCCGGAAACATCCTTGGCTTGTGCCAGAATAATAAGCTAGATTCAGCCAGGTTATGTCAGCATTTTAGCTGAATTTTCGAGAAATTTTCTCACCCGGCACAGACTCGTTGTGAAAGGATGAGGGATGTAGAGGCTTTGTTCAGCTTCTTTCTCAGGTGAACTCAAGCAGGAGAATTTCCTGGTTCCGTCCTCCGTCGTCGTACCGACTAGTCGCCGATTTTATCCTGACTAGTGACGTCTTGACCAATTACACGGGTGGGAAACTTTCGCGGCGAAGATCTTGAACAGTCAGTCTAAACCTTTAGTGATCGACTTGTGAACAGTCTCATTCAACAAATCCAATCCAGTTTACTCAATCTAATTGGCTCGACCATTGAGGTTTTGCCCGGACTTATCGGCGGAGTGATCATTGTCCTGTTGACTCGCTACAGCGCCGATGGCATTGAGCAAGTCACCGCTAAGATAGGAGAGCGTACAATCCGTAGCCAATCGCTGCAACTGCTGCTGGCGAGAACGAGTTATATAGCAACGTGGGTGGTTGGCGTTTTAGCCGCCAGTGTTATCGCCTTCCCTGGCTTGCGGCTTGGTGACATTATCGCGGCGCTGGGGTTGGGTTCAGTCGCCGTTGGTTTTGCCTTTCAAGATATCTTCAAAAACTTTTTAGCTGGGGTGCTGTTACTGGTGCAAGAACCGTTTCGCATCAACGATCAGGTGATTATTGAAAGCTATGAAGGAACGGTGGAGAAGATTGACATCCGTACCACCCAAATTCGTACCTATCAAGGCGAACGAGTTCTCCTACCGAATGCAACGGTATTTACCAGTGCGGTGCAAGTCAGAACAGCTTACGGACAGCGACGAACGGATTTAGGTGTCGGAGTTGACTACAATACTCCCTTGTCTGAAGCGGCTCAACTCCTAGAGGAAACCATTACTCAGGTGGAGGGTGTATTGTCCAATCCAACACCAGAAATCGATTTAGTCAGCTTTGGCGATAGTTCCATCGATTTCGTCGTCCGCTACTGGACATTACCCCAGCAGCAACGAGTACGTCAGGTGCAAACCCGAGCCATTATTGCCATAAAAAAAGCCTTTGATCACGCCGACATTAATATTCCTTACCCCATTCGCACGCTTTACTTCTATGACCAGCAACGGTTTAATGATTATTTACCCCTGTCCCAAGATGAAGCTTCCAACTGACAACGGTTAAGATTGAAGATGTGTATCGATACCTTTTGTTCTACAAACCCTACGATGTCTTAAGTCAGTTTACGGATAGGGAGGACAGTCCTCGTCGAACTCTCAAAGACTACATTCCGGTGTCGTCGGTTTACCCCGTCGGACGCCTTGACCGAGACAGCGAAGGATTGCTCTTGTTGACCAATGATGGACGCTTGCAGCACCGACTCTCTAACCCCCGCTTTCGACATCCCCGTACCTATTGGGTGCAAGTGGAACATATCCCCGATGAAGCTGCCTTGAATCAGTTACGCCAGGGTGTAGTGATTAAAGATTACCGTACAAGAAAAGCTCAAGTGCAGCGATTACGAAAAGAACCCGCTCTACCACCTCGCGATCCCCCGATTCGCTTTCGGAAAACTGTACCCACCTGGTGGTTAGAAATCACCTTGACCGAAGGGCGTAACCGTCAGGTACGGCGTATGACCGCAGCCGTGGGATTTCCCACCCTACGACTAGTACGAGTCGCGATCGCGCACCTGCGTCTTTCTGGGTTGCAACCGGGTCAGTGGCGTGATCTGACGCCCACTGAACTTGTCTGTCTCCAAAAACTGGTGAAGGGGGGAAGTTTTGAGTTTTGAGGTTTGAGTTTTGAGTTAACTCCCTTGTCAATACTGCTTCCCTGCGCCTTTACACTGGATAAACAACCCCCTAAAAAGCTGCAACCTTGGATTCTGGCGTGGCAAACTAGATGGCAGCTAGCTCATAGTAAAGCCTTAGAAACCTGATAGGAATTGAGGAAGTTCCGTTATGTTAATTTGTCCCCAGTGTCATTTTGAAAACCCGAATACTCACAAGTTTTGTCAGCGATGTGGAACTTCCTTGATCCATAAAGTGTGTTCAGAATGCGACACCCAAGTTCCTGTTAATGCTGAAACTTGCCATAATTGTGGTGCGTTTACAGGAACGGTTTGGTGGGCAATTATTGCCAAAGAGCCGGAGTATGGCTTCACCTCAACCGATGATTTAGAGGGTTCCTCAGCCGATGCTGAGCCAATCGCTAGCAACGCGGATCTCGAATCATCAGCTCAACTTACACAAACCCAGGAGAGTGAACCGACATCCGGAGAAATTCCCTGTGCTCCCCAAACCGATTTTGATACTCTGGCGCAGGAAATGGATCAGCCAGAAACGGCAAAGAGTTCTACATTGATGGCAAAATCAACGGTTGAACCCGATCAAGAGATCCCAGCAACATCACAGACGAATAAGTTAGAGCCAAATCTAAGCGAAGCATCATCGACGGCAACGTCTGAGGCAAGTTCTTCCTACAATACTTACTCGATCACCTATCTGGATGTTCAACAACGTTACCGACTTATAGAACCCCTAAATCGCGACACTCTAGCGAATATCCCAGCCGGCTCAGAAACGTCTGTCCAAGTTTTGGACTGCCAGCCCTTTCAGAAATCACTTCTGGAAGCCCTACTGGAACAACAATCTGGGGCATTCCCGTCCCCATCCTCGTCAATTCTGGGAATTCCGGCGATCGCACAACCCTATTTAGCCTTGAAACAAAGTCATTATCCCACTGTGCCAGAGGTTCATGATGCGTGGCAGCAGGATAATCAGGCAGTGATGTTGATCGAAGATCGCTCAGGATGGCAACTTCTTAGTGATTTGTGGGGGAGTGAAGAGTTATCTACGTTACAGCTATTGTACTGGCTCGATGAAATGGCAAGACTTTGGCAGGCACTTGAATCTTGGAATTGTTGCCAAAGTCTATTGGAAATTAACAATTTACGAGTCGATGAAGACCAGGTGTTGGGGTTAGCCCGCCTCTACCATGATCCCGAAGATGAACCGCCCATGTTAGAGGATTTGGGGCAAATGTGGCGGCTGTTATTTAACCAGTCGCAACGGACTCAACTGACCTCATTGGGGACGGTGTTCCGGCAGATGTGTACCGAAGAAATTACTACGATTGACCAATTGCGCTCTGAGTTAGAAGCGATCGCTCACGCGGAAGAAGAGGCACAAGAAGAACAAGCAACGACGGTCACCTTAGATATGGCTGATCATACATCTGAAGAGGCGATGAGTTTGCTGGGAACGCCCCTAGGAGACACGGTTGGTATCTATGACGATGGGGGTCCTACGGTTGTGCTACCGATGCAATTACTCAGCCTTGACGATGTTGGTTGCACGGATATTGGTCGCCAACGGGATCACAATGAAGACTGCTTTGGCATTCAAGCACAGATTAAAAAGCACGAAACCCCCATTGGTCGAACCTTAGACGCTCGTGGTCTTTATATTCTCTGTGATGGAATGGGTGGACATGCCGCCGGAGAAGTTGCTAGTTCCATGGCGGTGGAGAAGCTGGAGGCGTATTTTCAAGACCATTGGCACGAAGAGTTACCCACACAAGAGACTATTCGCGAAGCTGTTCGCCTAACCAATCAGGAGATTTATGATGTCAACCAACAAAATGCTCGCTCAGGCAGTGGTCGCATGGGGACTACCTTGGCAATGATGTTGGTTCAGAATACCAAAGTCGCGATCGCTCATGTGGGTGATAGCCGTCTCTATCGGTTAACCCGCAAAGGCGGTTTAGAGCAACTCACCGTTGACCATGAAGTCGGTCAACGGGAAATTAAACGCGGCGTCGAAGAGGCGATCGCTTATTCTCGCCCCGATGCCTATCAGCTCACTCAAGCTCTAGGACCACGAAGTGACCAGTTTGTCAATCCTGACATTAACTTTTTGGAACTCAATGAGGATACCTTATTCATTTTGTGTTCCGATGGTTTATCGGATAATGAACTAATCGAGAATCACTGGCAGACCCACCTCGCTCCTTTGCTCAGTTCTCGCGCTAACCTTGAGCAGGGTATCCTACAGTTAGTTGACCTAGCCAATGAGCAAAATGGTCATGACAACATCACCGCGATACTCATCCGAGTAAAAGTGCGACCTAATTTTCAGCAACGGAGTTGGTGATAGGACGTTGGTCATCTGTGATTAGTTAGTTAAAATCAACCGATGTACCCAAATCTCTTGATGGTTTTCTTCCCGTGTTTCCCACTGGTGTAGAGACGCATCTTATGCCTGTCTGCACATCATTTTGAGGAACAGGGAACTCTTAACAGGGAAAACAGGAAACAGTAAGGGATGGAAAGTCTTTACAATTTTAAACTTAGCTAACACAATTTATGTCCGATGCTACCGGACATGATATGACACAACTGAATCAGAGGAAAAAGACTGATGGTGTAGACAGTGAGGCAAGCCTTAGCTTCCAGAAATGTAAGCGAACTACACAAGTTACTAAAAAAAGAGGTGCATCGGTGGGTTCATCAAGGACTCATTCATAGGAATCCCAGTCCCCGCAAAGGACGGGAGCGACTAACTTTAATAAAGGATTAGATTATCTCTTATGCAACAAGTACCAGTAATCAGTCTGAATAGTAAACCACCTATACCAAACCGGGCGGCAAGAGCCAGATCTTGGCTCAAGGGACTCCCGCGAATACGTTGAGACAAGCCCTGAGTTAAGCACAAAAAACTGAGGACTATGGTCACGCTGACCCTTCTACATCCGCAGGCATCCACTCCATTACAACAGTGGAAATTCCACAACCAGTCTACAATTCGTATTGGTCGATCGCCAGATAATGACGTGATTCTCAACAATCCGTTAGTGTCTCGGCATCACCTAGAACTGAGAGTCACCCCCGCCCGATCTGGAAATAAATGGCAGTTGGTTAATCAAGGAACCAACGGCACGTTTCTCAATGGAGTATTGGTGTCACGAGAAATGATACCGAATCAAGCCCTGATTCGGCTGGCTCGAGAAGGACCGATGCTCAAATTTGAACTTAACCCGGTTTCTGTGCCAAGTTCTGGCTTAGTCTCTCCAACGCCTAACTCTAAACTGTCTTGCACTCACCCGGGCAATCCTCCCGGTAATTTATTTTGTATTCACTGTGGTCAACCCCTAGTCCCCGTACAACGGGTCATCCGCCACTATCAAGTGTTACGAACCCTGGGACAGGGGGGAATGGGGACAACCTATCTCGCCTGGGATAGTACAGGCAAAATTGAGGGACGCCCAACGTTACTCGTCCTCAAGGAAATGAATGCCGATATGGCACAAATTGCCAAAGCCCAAGAACTGTTTGAGCGAGAGGCGCGTGCCCTAAAAGCTTTACATCATGACGGAATTCCCCAGTATTACGACTTTTTTATGGAAGGGGGTAAAAAATATTTAGCCATGTCGCTCATCCACGGACAAGATTTGGAGCAACGGATTTTGATGGCAGGACCTGTCACTCCAGATCAAGCCATTGAGTGGATGATTCAAACCTGTCATGTTCTTGACTACATTCATTCGAGCGATCCGCCATTGATCCATCGGGATATTAAACCCGCGAATCTAATGGTGCGTCATCGAGACAACAGCATTGTTGTTCTTGATTTTGGCGCCGTCAAAGAGATCGGGACAATGCCAGGAACTCGAATTGGTGCTGAAGGGTATAGCGCCCCAGAACAAGACCGAGGGACTCCAGTCACTCAATCCGATCTCTATGCCATTGGTCCAACCCTGATTTTTCTGTTAACCGGGATGACTCCGCTTAAATTTTATCGCCGCCGTAGTTTAGGCTATGGGTTTGACTTGTCCAAAGCACCCACGATCGCTCCCCCATTACGGGAAGTAATCGACCGGGTGTGTCAACTCAAAGTTGGCGATCGCTACCAAACGGCGAAAGAACTCGCAGCAGCTTTAGCCGCCTGTCGCTAGAGGGTTGGCTGGCGTAATCGCTCTTATCTGTAAGGCGTCAGGATCTCTATTCTTCATCCCATGCTTCCACGGCGAGTAAGTCACCAATCGGATCTTGCATGGTGAAGCCAAATTCTATGAGTTCCTTTTTCCAGAACGACCACTCGTCGCCATAAAGCAGGGCGATTTTCCATATACTATCGCTAGGTTTGATAATCTTGGATTCCACGAGTGAACGCACCTGACGCTGCATTTTCACCATGGGGTGAGTAACTTGCTGAGTCATACTCTCAATTTTCTCGAAGTAACTTTTGCAAATGCTTGGATCAAAAAAACGCTTCCTGGTTTAAATTTTGCCGGTTCGTAGAGTTGGCGCTCGGCAAGGAAGCATTACTATACCTTTGTAACTCATCCGAGGGCATTTACGCAAGCCCTTTTGGGAAAATGTACGGTAATCACTACCATTGCGCCTAGAATTGCTGCCGTTAAGGGAACCTGGGGCAGCATGTAGAGACGCTTCAAAAGCGCGTCTGGGAGCTGGGTAAGAAAAAATTATAGCTGTCGCGATAAAGCTTAGGACTTTCTTTATGGGTTAAGAGAATCTAAATCAGTTGGCTTAGATTCTCCTATAGTTCACAGGTTTTGTTCAACCGCTGTCTTCACAGCAGACTGTAACAACAGACCATATTCAATCCCTTCAACCACCGCCTGATAAGACGCTTCTAGGATATTGGCGGAAACACCCACTGTCGTCCAGCGCTGCTTGCCATTACTCGATTCCACCAGCACGCGAGTTTTCGCTGATGTGCCAGCCGCACCATCTAGAATCCGCACTTTATAGTCGGTCAGGTAAAACGTTCCTATCTCTGGATAGAATCGCACCAGCGCTTTCCGTAATGCGGCATCCAGCGCTGACACAGGTCCATTGCCTTCCGCCACTTCTAAAATATCCTCACCATTAACCGTTACCTTAATCGTCGCCATAGCATTACTGTAAGGTGTACCGATACCTTGGAGCATGTCACTGTGAACCTGAAACCCTTTCAGGTCAAAGTGCTGCTGCTTCTGCCCTAGGGCGTCTCGCATCAGTAAATCAAAACTGGCTTCGGCGGCTTCAAATTGATAGCCCTCATTTTCCAACTCTTTCAGGCGTCCCAAGATTTGGCGACAGGCGGCGTCTTGTTTGTGGAGTTCATGTCCAAAACTCTTGGCTTTTGCCAAAACGTTACTGAGTCCGGATTGCTCAGAAATTACAATCCGCCGCTGATTCCCCACCTGTTCGGGTGGGATATGTTCGTAGGTGAGTGGATTACGTTCGACGGCGGAAACGTGAATCCCGCCTTTATGGGCAAACGCCGACCGACCCACAAATGCAGCATGGTCATCGGGAGCTAAGTTGACGACTTCACTAATTAAACGACTCACTTGAGTTAATGTGGCTAATTGTTCCTCTTGAATACAGTGATACCCTAGCTTGAGCTGTAAGTTAGGAATTAAGGAACACAAATTAGCATTACCACAGCGTTCGCCATAGCCGTTCATAGTTCCCTGAACCATACAGACGCCTTCCACCACACTCATCAAAGCATTAGCCACGGCGGTATCGGAGTCATTATGGGTATGAATGCCCAATCGAGGCGAGTTTTGATTGTTGAGTGTTGAGTGTGTAGGGGCGGGTTTATGTGCTTTCGCGCCGCCTGTTGGTGATAACGTTGGTTCAAAACCTGCCCTGCCTTGGTTTTCCGGGTTGAGTTCTAAACTTTCGATAACATCTCGGACAATGGAACCAATTTCATGAGGTAAAGTCCCGCCATTGGTGTCGCAAAAGACTAACCATTCAGCCCCCGCATCCATAGCAGCTTTCAGGGTTTTCAGGGCGTAATCTGGGTTATTTTTATACCCATCAAACCAATGTTCGGCATCATAAATCACTCGCCGCCCTTGACTGCGGAGATATTCTATGGTATCGCGGATCATTGCCAGGTTTTCGTCGAGGGTAGTACCCAACCCTTCAGTGACATGGAGATCCCAAGACTTACCAAAGATAGTGACCCAATGTGTCCCTGCTGCCAAAATAGCTTGTAGCATCGGATCATCAGCAGCCGCTTTATGAGGGCGTCGCGTTGAGCAAAAGGCGACAATTTCTGCTTGGATTAGGGGTTCTTCTTTGAGTCGCCAGAAAAATTGCACGTCTTTAGGATTCGCACCGGGCCAACCGCCTTCTATGAAGGGAATCCCTAATTGGTCGAGTTGGCGGGCGATGCGGAGTTTGTCTTCGATGGACAAGGAGAGTCCTTCACGCTGGGAACCGTCCCGCAGCGTTGTGTCGTAAATCCAGATGGGGGTGGGGGTTTGGGAAGTCATAAGTGAGGATGGTTGTGTAAATTGTAAAGAAATGTAAACTAGAAAGAGAAAGCTGTAGTAACTAAGATAGATAAATCATCAATGCCTAAAGTAACAGCTCAAGGAAAAACATTTACATGTGACCCAGGCAGTAATTTACGCAAAGTTTTACTGGCGAATGGTGTAGCGCTTTACAACGGCAATGCCAAAATTATCAACTGTATGGGGATTGGTAGCTGTGGTACTTGTGCGGTTGAGGTAGAAGGGGAGGTTTCAGAAGCAAACTGGAAGGATAAGGCAAGACGTTCTCTGCCTCCCCATTCTCCCACAGATAATCGTCGTCTAGCCTGTCAGACGAAGGTTTTAGGGGATGTGCGGTTGACAAAATATGACGGCTTCTGGGGACAAGGGAAAGGTGTCGTGTGGACACCGGAAGGGAGATAGGGAAGCTGGGGGAGCTGGGGGAGCTGAGGGAGTTGGGGAAGCTGGGGAAGAAAAAATTAACTGAGAAGTTATCCGAGCCGTATTGGGAAAGATGGGATGTACTACATCAAGTTGGAAAACGCTGTAGACGCACTGTAGGGGCGCAAGGCTTGCCATCCGTGTCAACTTAAGCCATAACCCTTACCCACTCTAATTTTCAGCTATGGGGTTTCTGCTCCCCCGGTTATGGGAGAAGGGCGGGCGCGAGTCAAGTTATCAGTTGGGTGCTCTCATGTTATCTGTAAAACCCGCCCCTACACCCCCCGCTCTAAGAGCTCTTTACCTTAAGT
>NZ_JAVJZI010000106.1:0-2439 GCF_040223135.1 Coleofasciculus sp. G3-WIS-01 | reverse complement strand
AAATGGGTGAAACCATTGGTAGAGAGGCGCGGCTCTATCAAACTTGGACAATTGCGGGGTATTTAGTCGCTAACTATTTGATTCAAGGCGATGTGGTTAGAGTATCGAGTAAATCTAAAGATGATTTACAACAGATTATCGAGAGATTGAAACAAGAATATTTACCCGTGGCGCTGCAATTTACGAATTATCGTTAGAATCCCAAAGCTAGAGTAAAGATGTAGGTGCGGGTTTAGGGATTAAATCAGCAAACCCACCTCAAACCAAACAACGAAACCCGCCCTAATCCCCACCCGACGAACCAAATCTAATCTATCATTGCTTCTGGATTATCATTAAAACTAATTAAATTCAAATGCTGCGGATTTTGAATCAAATAGTTAGCGACTAAATACCCCGCAATTGTCCAAGTTTGATAGAGCCGCGCCTCTCTACCAATGGTTTCACCCATTTCTCCATCATAATATTCGGGCCACTCATCATCGAGTAAGTATACTTCCGCCGTTTCAATAGCTTTTTCAGCTAACTCCACTCTCTGCGTTTTTATCGCCGCCGCTGTCAACGACCAAAGTAAAACGGGCCAACTTCCCCCATTATGATACGACCAGGGAATATTTTTCGGGTCGCATCCAGTCACCGTTTCCCAATCCCGACCCACAACCGCAGGATAACAGAGTTTCATTGGCATATTGCCAATCAACTTTGACCATTGTATTTCAATTAAATTCATAATGCTTTGCGATTGCTCAGGAGTCGCCAAACCGGAAATAATAGCCAATAAATTCCCCTGACCAAAAAAGCGAAAATCAATCCAACCGACGCCTAAATTCCCCGCTAAATATCCGCCTTTGCGGTTGAGCCAAGGTAGAACCCAATCAGGTACAGACGATTCGTAGATATTAAATTTATTTAACGCCGTTTCTCCAAACTCTTCGGTTTGGTAGCGATAGATTGCCCTCAAGCGTTTGGGGTCTAACCAATACCGTTCTCGAATATAATTAGTGAGCAACTCTAAACGGTGATCAATTTCCCGCTTTTGAATATAGCTTTCGTTTTGCAGGAGTTCATAACGCGCAGAATGTAAAGCCTGATGAAATAAAGCCTGAATTTCTAATGGATGTCCATAAACAGCCATACGACGGTCAATCATAAATGCCGCTTCGGGGACTAATAAAGTGGGAGTCATATCGAAGCGCTGGCTTAAGCAAATATCCAAAATTAACTGGATACCGCGTTGGAATTCCAGGCGATGGACAATACTTTCATCAGGTCGATTGGCTATCTGACACGCCTTTTCATAAGCCCGCAAGAGAATAATCCACCACAACCCCGAATCAACAGGCGTGACTCTACCAATTGCCCGTTGACCAAAATCTGGCTCAATATTTTGAGTTGATGTGACTTCAAAGCTAGCAGGCATCAAGCCTTCTCCCAAGCGAATCCCATCAATGAGAAGTTCTTTCCCTTGCCAGGTTTGCCTCACTTTGGCAAATAATCCTTCACCCTCTTTTGTCCTTAGTTTATCCGACTGCAAGCCTAGGGTGAATTCCAAGAAGTTGCGGACAATCTCCCGTTCCCCTTGCATGAGGAACGCCAGTCCCGATGGGAAAAAATCGCGGACAAAGCAGTGACCATAATTGAGTTGTTCTTCTTTGGGAGCAGGTTCCTTGGAGGCTACAGTGCCAACAGGCTTTTGCTGATAACTCATGATGGAGAGTTTCAGTCGTTCTTGTGCCGCTTTTACCATCTGGCGATTCATTCAGCTGCTCCTATTTATGCTTCTACTTTTTTACCCAGACTCAGTTGCGCCAAAACGGGGTCTTAGTCGTTATCCTTTACGGCTACTATATAGGACATTTTACTCTAGCTTTTGGCGACGTACTTTTGCAGAAAAGTACACCAATATAAATCACACTCTTGCTTGATAATTCTTGCTCCGAGAGTTTCACTCCTGCTGTTACTTAAAGCACAGAATAAAAGTGGCGTGAGGCGACTACACCCGTTCCTGAACCCCTAACCCTCTTAGGTTCAGTAGCAGCATTAGGATTTGGAGTATTGCTCAAGCAAGAACATTCCCGACAGGATAAAAAAAGTTAACGACTGACTTTACTTTCCAGGGGAAGCCGGAAAACTGCCAAATAGCCAAGGTAATTCTTTTTAAGTTAAGTAGAGGCAATTTATGAATTGCCCCTACAGGTACAATACCAATTCGCTAAATGTCTGCCCTATCGCTAGAACGTTGTCAACTTTCTGTTGATTCAATTATTTATAAACTACCCAGACCTGCTATCGCAGAGTTCTGGGTTTTCAGTAGCCCTGAAGTCATCAAACAAGTTAAGCTGAACGTATCTGGGAGTTCTGTTTAACTTGCACGATAACCCCGTGCCTCCAGGCTGGTTTATAGACAGCCCCACAAGTGCAATATTATTGGCTCCATTA
>NZ_JAVJZI010000112.1:0-4236 GCF_040223135.1 Coleofasciculus sp. G3-WIS-01 | reverse complement strand
TCTAAACCCGCCCCTACATTGTCTAAACCCGCCCCTACATTGTCTAAACCCGCCCCTACATTGTCTAAACCCGCCCCTACATTGTCTAAACCCGCCCCTACATTGTCTAAACCCGCCCCTACATTGTCTAAACCCGTCCCTACACTTGACTTATGACTTCGCAAGGAATTGTTACCGTAAACGTTGTGCCAACTCCCGGTTCGCTGGTCACGCTAATGTTACCGCCATGTACGCTAACACAAGTTTGGGCAACCGTTAACCCTAATCCTGAACCCGGAATACTATCAATATTTGTTCCCCGGTGGAAGGCTTTAAATATATGGGGAATATCATCAACCGGAATGCCAATTCCTCGATCGCAAACTTGAAAAATCACCTCAGTTGCTGTGCAATTTATCCGCAAATCGATAGTGCCACCTTGCGGAGAATATTTAATTGCATTCGTCAGTAAATTGCTCAAAATAGAACGCAGCATATTTTTATCTAAATAGGCGCTGTCACAGTCTGCATTTCTAACAAAATTTAGAACATATTGATTGTCAGGGTTAAGCGGTATATCAGCCAAAATATCTTGACAAAACTGTTCAAGCTCAACCTGCGTCGGCTGGAAATCCAATTGTCCCGTTTCAGCACGATTAATTGTGAGAATGTTATCTAACATTTGCCGTAGGCGTTGAGTAGCACCTTCAATACGTTTCAGATTTCTGAGTTTTTTATCAGGAGAAAATTTATCAGGGCAAAGTTGTAGGAGTTGAACGGAGGCTAAAATTGTACTCAAGGGAGTGCGAAATTCATGAGACACTAACGAAAAAAAGCGTAGCTGGAGTTGACTCATTTCTTGCTGACGTTCGAGTTGGCGACGCATTTCTTCGGCTTGTTTGCGCTCAGTGATATCAATGCCAATACCAATGAGATACTTAACTGAACTGTTGTCATCTAGCAGGACTGTATTGTACCAGGAAATTAGGCGAAGATTGCCATCTCGTGCGAGCCAGTAATTTTCATGCTCGTTGGGAAAGTGACAGGCTTGGAGTTCTTTAATAATAGTTTTTATTGATTCAATGTCTTCTGGAATTAAAAACAAATCCCAAATATACTTTCCCTTGACTTCCTCAAAGGAATAGCCAGTTAATCGTTCACAGGTTTGATTAAATCGGATAATTCGTCCCTGTTGATCGAGAACTGTAATTAAGGCGTTAGCGGTATCGAGAATTACTGAAACAAAATTCTGCTCTTGCAACTCAGCTTGTTGGCGATCGCGAATCTCTGGAGGCGAGGATGTGCTGCTTTCTTCGCCTTGTTCGAGTTGGGTAAGTCGTACCCAGATGCGATAGTACAGGCCAATGAGTAGCAGTATACTGAAACTGTTAGTGATTGTGACCCATAATAGGGGATGCGCCAAATCAGACAGGGGAGCGAATCCCATTAGCCGCCACAGATAAACAGCGATGGGGCTACTCAGGATCAGCAATGCTAAACCCAAACCAGTAAGCAGATTTTTGGGTTGGATAGAGTGTGTCATAAGTCACAAGTCAAGTAATAACTTAAGTGTAGGGGCGGGTTTAGCCGTTTAATTTTAGTTTCTACGAATACCCTCTCAACAAAACCCACCCTTGGTTATAACTGGGAGGTCTAAGTAGCAAATGTTACCTTGTATCGGGTATTTCAGTAGATGATTGAATTACTGAATCGGTTTCTCAACAATGAGTAGAGTCAAGGTGAAGGTTGGTAAAGTGGAAATCGGAAGAGTATAGCGCATCTGCTATATCAGCTTTAGTCTCCTTTCTGGTTTATTCAAAAAATTGGCTATGAAAATCTTGTTCGTGGAAGACGATATACCGCTCGCGGAGGCACTCACAGAGGCGCTTATCGATCAGCATTATGATGTGGATGTTGTCAATGATGGGGAAGCAGGCTGGCAACAAGCGATCAGCCTCTATTATGACTTAATTTTGCTAGATGTCATGCTACCTAAGTTAGATGGTGTCAGTTTGTGCCGACGTCTGCGTAGTGGTGGCTATCACGGCTCGATTCTGATGCTCACAGCCCTTGACACCAGCACGGATAAGGTGAACAGTTTAGATGCAGGCGCTGATGACTATGTAGTCAAACCCGTTGATTTGCCAGAACTCTTAGCTCGCATTCGAGCGCTGTTGAGGCGGGGAGGATGTTCCGTACCGCCAGTGCTAGAGTGGGAGCGCTTACAGCTCGATCCCAGCCGTCATGAAGTAACCTATAATCAACAGCCTGTACATTTAACCCCAAAGGAATATTCCTGTCTAGAATTATTTTTGCGAAATAGTCAGCGTATCATCAACCGCGAGTTTATCATTGAACATTTGTGGTCATCAGAGGCAAGCCCTTTTGAAGATACCGTTAAAGCCCACATTAAGAGCTTGCGTCACAAACTCAAAGCGGTGGGAGCGCCCGATGACTTGATTGAGACGGTTCACAGTGTGGGTTATCGATTGAAACCCTTGTCTTAATCTTTTGTTTAACTAAATCACTAAATTTCCTTTGTCATTCCCCAAATTTTTTACGTTTAACCTGTAAAGTCTGTAGTGGTCATCGAGTAATGACCGATAGGAGCATTCCCGTTTTTGACTGGATGTCCTCTAATTTCAGTGTTTCCGTCTGACGACAGCTCCATTCTTATCTCAGCAGGTAAACCATCAAGTTGAGGAATTCAACAATGTCTAAATCACTGTCTAAAGCGGTTGTAGACTTGGGACTACGATTAGTGAATGAAGAAATTGACAATGCACTGGCAGTTTATGGTGATGAATTCTATAATGAACTGTTTACCCAGCCTGATGTCCGTCAACGACTCGTTGACTACGTGATGGCAGCAATTCCCGAAGCTTATACCCAGGCAAAGAAAACGAGGAACGGTTCTGTATCCACGAAAATTCCTTACCATTCCTTAGAACTGCGTTTGCGGGTTGAAACCTATGCTCATTGGGGAATAGAGTACCTTCTACACACTCAATCAGACTGGCAACCTCCCTCGTCCCTACCCAATGCTCAATTCTATACCTTGCCTTGGAACCATACCTATCTTTTTGCGCCAGCCTTTTCATAAGGAAAGCTGTTCTTGAGAGAACTTGCAGATAAGCTGTTGGAAATTTTGGGCAAAGTAAATAGGGGATTGAAGGTGTTTTAGCCGATTAAGTATCTGATTCAGTTTCAGCGAGGACAAAAAGGTAGAAAGCAGAAGGCAGAGGGCAGAAGGCTCTATGCTTTTGGTATCTGCTTTTTTGTCTAGTGTTAACGGATGGGTATCGGAAACAGCGCTGCACTAGTCTTCTGAAGTCAAACTTCTTTTAAGGAGAGGTCATTATCCATTGTTCATTATCCATTGTCAATTTGTGAATTAGCACGATTAGCCGAGAATTTTTCCGCTAAAAGCGTCTGCGTAAATCACACTTGGTTCAATTTTGCGAATGGGGTTAGGGGAATCATAAACGATTAATAGCGCATCGGATTCTCCTAAACAGGGAAACAAGGCTAAACCTTCGGCGTGATCGCATCCTGGGGTAAAGGGTAAGTCAAACAGACTCTCTAGCTCTCCTGAGGCTTGCCCAGTGATACTATCGGCTGAACGGTCTAAAATAGACTTGAGGCGAAATACACTGATAGCACCTTCTAAATCCATTGTCGGTCCAGCGAGAATCAGCAAATCGTCTCCTTGCCAACAGAGTTCCCGCACCCCTAAACCATTAAGATCGATAAAGTGCTTGAGATAGCGTCTGCCGTTTTCACCGATATCCTGAAGGGTTAATATCCCTGGTGCAGTTTCAGCCACTTTGATTTCTATGATAACTGCCCAACCCCTGAGCACCGGACCCCGACAGCCCAAAAACACGCGATCGCCACGCACCGCCAATCCTTCAATATCTAAGCCATTATCCTTACTGGGTAAGGGATGGGTGACAAATGGACCCAAGTGGATATCGTCAATTAAGGCATCCATGAGAATATTACTCGCTTCTGTCTTTTGTAGACAGGCGGCGGTCAATTTTTCATCAGGATTATCCGGGAGAGAAGATACCTTTAATAATTCGCCATTCACCAGAGGAATACGAGTCAATGATTCTTATCAATGGATAATTAATAATTGATAATTGACAATTGATTAATTGGGTCTAAGACCTCTTCGTTTACGAAGAAATTAAAAAAGATTTTCCTTAATTTCAATCCTCTTCTTTTAAGGAGAGGTCATTATCCATTGTTCAT
>NZ_JAVJZI010000107.1:0-49455 GCF_040223135.1 Coleofasciculus sp. G3-WIS-01 | reverse complement strand
TCTAAATAGTCGGTGGGCATTGCCCACCCTACTGATACCAAATCCGGGTTAGCTACCCCCGTTATCACCTAGTCCGCGCAGGCGGACGAAAGTTTGTGTAGCAGCGATTTCAATCGCCGTGGAAAAAGGGGGTGATAAAGGCTCAACGCTTCAGATGTTCTTCTAACAATTGTTGGGCGCGAGGCTTATAAATGAGATAAAACAACGCCTCAATATACCGCAGCAAGTCCTCCCGCTTTTCTTTAGAGGTATAATTCCAAAAGCCATAAATCCGCGCCAAGGATAGGAGTCTGCTAGTGTGAATCTTCCAGGTATAGGTACTATACACCCGTTCCATTCCCCGATTTGAGATTTCTAACCAATAATCTGGATTTTGTTCACATTTGGAGAGAAAATCCAAAATCTTATTAGCCGTTTCTTCCAGGTTCGTGGGGTTAATTAAGAAACCATTCACCTTATCCTGAATAATTTCCAACGGTCCGCCAAACTGCGTCCCAAAGGTTGGCAACCCTGAAATCATGGCTTCCAAAATTGTCAAACCGAAGGCTTCAAACAGCGCAGGCTGGACAAAAATACCCCGGTAATCCGCAATCACCCGATAGATTTCCCCAGAATCCCGCTTGGGTAAGCGCACGCCTAACCAACGAATCTTACCGTGTAAATTATATTCGTCGATGAGTCGATAGAGTTTAACGATTTCATCCTTTTCTTCGTTATCCGTTGATTCTTCCGTGCGTAATTTCCCGGCGACTAAAATCAGGTTACACTGCTCTTGTAAGGCTTTACTCTTGCCAAAACATTCAGTTAAACCCGTCAGATTTTTAATCCGGTCAAGACGCGCAATAGAAAACAGGGGGCGCTTTTTCGGGTCATCCAATGTACCATAGACTTGAGACGGATCGTCTAAGGTAAAGATTAAGTCCTCTAAGCGTTCACAATCGCGAGGAACCCGATCCTCAGTACGGGTGTAAGGGAAGTAAACCTGTTCATTCACTCCCGGCGGTACAACATTAAACTTGGGTGAAAATAACTCAATCCCATTTACAACATGATACAAATCCGGCATCGTGAAATTCTGGTAAGATTCATACTGACCCACACTATCCGGCTTCCCCACAATCTCCTGATAGGTACTGCTGATAATAAAGTTTGCCGCATTCATGGCAATCAAATCAGCGGTAAATTGGATAGAGAAATGATATTGATTTTCTAATTCCTGCCAGTAGAGATTACTGAATAGGTATTTAGATTTTTCTAAGGCGTGGGCAACAATACACTGAGTCACATCCATGCGGCGGGATAGGAGAAATGCCACTAAATTGCCATCGGAATAGTTACCGACAATGAAATCGGGAACCCCTTGAAATTCTGCCCGGAGTTCTTTTTCTGCATCAATGGCGTAGGTTTCCAGATAGGGCCAAATCTCAAACCGAGAAATCCAGTTATGGGTATAGTTAGGGTTAAATTCTCGGAAGGGAACGCGCAATATCCAAGCATTATCCGTGCCATGAACTTTTTCTAAGCGTTCATTACAGCGCGTGCCATCATTGTTGGGAATTAAACGGGAAAGGATGATCACTTTTGGCTTGACATTCAACAACTCTAAGCCGGCGAGTTTAATATCTTCTTGTAGCTGCTTTTCTAAACTCCGCGCTTGATCCAGAACATAAACGACTTGACCCCCGGTATCGGGACGTCCTAAGACTCCTTCTTGTCCAAACCAACCGTGGATGGAGACTAAAACAATCCGAAAAATCATCGGGATGCGGGAAAGAAATTTCTCAAGTCCCTGGTGATCGGGAGAATCAATCAGTTCATCGAGTATTTCTAGGGTTTCTCGGACTCGACTGGCGGTATTCCCCCAACCCGCTTCAAACCCCATGTCTTGGAGAGTGAAGCGAAAGGTTTCGTAGGGTTCATTATCGGCGCGATCGCTAACAAAGCCGAGGGCTAGTTTCACCTGATCAGAAAGCTGCTGCTGGCTTTTAATCCGTCCGTTAATCAGCAGCTGAGTCCCTTGCACTTCATGGAGACTTAAGAAGTTGAATAACGATTCCTGCCATTGGCGGGGATCTTGAAACAGTTTACTCGAAAGAAAGCGATTTAGGAACTGGACACCCTTGCCAATGTTTTTGGAGTCCCGAATAATTGGACTATAATCGTAAAATGGTTTAAAATCGAGTTCGAGGACATCCCCTTCATGGGGACGATAATGGTTGACGAAGCGATCGCGCACATCGAGCAGTTGTTGAACTGTGATCGGCTCAACGGTTAAGTCTTCCAGAACTTGAAACGCTTCTTGTTCGGCAATCTTGGGTCGGATGATCAGGTAGAGACTTTCCTGATCGAGAATAATTTCTTGAGTGTAATAAATCAGTCGTCCTAGATTAGACGAATGATAATAATAGTCCGGTTTCTGCTGGTCGGCGCAGTATTTACTAAAATCAGACAGAATATCGTTTCGCAGTAGATACCTCGGTCCTGACTGTTTTAATTGACTAGCAAATTGGCGCAAATCATTTCGTTCTTCACAATTGAGTACGTTCTGGATCAGATTGAGCATTACAACGTTCCAAGGGTTTTCTTCAAAATAAAGACTCCCGAAAAACGCCCTACTCCAAAGCGGTAACAGAAAAGTGACCACTTTTTTTTCGGGCGTGGGGTAGGAGGGGTAATTGAGCAGATCAGTTCATCAAAACCTTGCTGCACGAGTGTTTTAGGGGGTTGAGCAACACAGGAAAATTCAGGCAATCCTTACAAGTCGTAAAGTTGCCCGTACTTTTGCCGGATATAACGGATGAATGGAGCGATGTGCAAATCTGCACCGGTGACGCCCTTGATTAATTCAGCCGCTGTGTACTTGCAACCGTGTTGGTATATGTTTTCTCTTAACCAATTATGCAATGTACTGAATTGTCCTTGCTCAATCTTAGCTAAGATTTCGGGATGAGCCGCGTTCGCGGCTTCAAAAAATTGGGCACTGATCAAATTACCGAGGGTGTAGCATTGGAACATGCCACCAATTTGACTGGTATACCAGTGAACATCTTGCAGGACTCCATCAGTATCCGTTTCGGGGACAATCCCTAAATCTGAACGATAGCGTTCTTTCCACGCTTCTGGTAGGTCACGGACGGTTAAACTCCCTTCGAGCAATTGTAGTTCTAAGTCAAAGCGGATCAGGACATGGAGGTTGTAGGTAACCTCATCTGCATCGGTGCGAATTAGCGATCGCACGACTTTGTTGATAGCTCGATAGAATGTCTCTAGGGGAACATCCTTGAGCTGATCGGGAAATGCGCCTTGTAGTTGGGGATAGAAGAATTGCCAAAAGCCGCGACTGCGCCCGACTATATTTTCCCACAGCCGCGATTGACTTTCATGAATACCTGCCGATGTACCACCCGCTAAGGGAGTTCCTTCTAAGGTTGGGCTAATGCCTTGTTCATACAAAGCATGACCCATTTCATGAATACTACTAAACAGCGCCTGTCCTAAGTCATTGTCGTAGACGCGAGTGGTAATCCGGACATCGTCTGTGGAGAAGTTGATCATAAAGGGGTGATGGGTTTGATCTTGTCGTCCCCGTTGAAAGTCATACCCCAACTGCTCAATGATTTTCAGGGTAAATCCCAACTGCTCTTGAGCTGGATAATGCTGATGCAAACAACTATCATCCGTCTCCTTTTGGGCGGTAATCGCTTCCACCATCGGCACCAATTCGTCTCGCAACTGGGTAAACAGCGATCGCAAAAAGCCAGTTTGCATACCATAATCGGCAAAATCAATTAACGGATCGGCAATATGATCGTATCCTGGGAAAAAGTTCGCCAATTCCCGACTCAACTCTAGGGTTTTTTCCAAATAGGGTTCAACCGCAGCAAAATTATTCTCGGGGCGTGCGGCTACCCATGCACCGTAGGTTTCTGTGCGATGGCGAGAGAATTTTGCCATAAACGTGGCGGGAACCCGCGCCGCCCGCTCATATTTGCGGCGGGTGACACGCAATAAACTGGCTTCGTCCGAGTCGTAGGGCAAACTGGCTTCTAGGGAGCTTAAGTCCTCTAGAAGCTGACCCATGGCTTCTTCAATAAATTTACTATGGGAAATTTGTTGCAATGTCGCTAGCTGTCGTCCGCGAGCAGCTGCACCTTTTGGCGGCATATAAGTTGCCTGATCCCAGTACAACAGAGACGCGGCGGCTTCGAGATCATTGATTTCACTCAGGCGGGTTTTCAGCTCTAGAAGTTGGGTTTCTGTCTTTTCGATAGTCTGCATGGTCGGTGGGTGATGCTGTAGTATGGGCTTGGATACATTGGTAGAAATGTTTCCCAGATTAGTAAATGTACACCTGACAATCGAAAAGGAGAATCTGTGTTAGGAAGTGCTTTAGGCTGAACTCTAGGCTCTGACGCTGACTCTGGTGCTTAACGATGGTCACTCAACGGCAATGGATACATCAGTTGGCTGACAGCGAAGGAAATGGCTAACCCTGATCGGCTGGAGCATGACAAAACTTATCTCTCTACCTTAATCCATTAAGCTTGAGACTTTGGCAGATCGACAAACCAATATTGTGCCATTTCTGGGCGACTTGTGCATTGGTCGCATAAGCTGTAGTTATATGAAGTGAAGACAATATATCTACTTTAAGTTCAATGGCACGCTCAGATGAGGCTGGTGGGCATTGCCCACCCTACGGTATATCTTCCCCATCACCCCCTTAGGGTTGACGATAAAACTCTGGCATGGGTTCTTTTTCAATCCGATAGATTTTAAAGCCCCGTTTAATGCAATTATCTAGGGCGTAGGGGCTATCCAGATTGCTGGTATGAATCCAGAGGCGTTGCGTCCCTTTGTTCCAAGCATAAGCAATACCGTGGCTGAGTAAATGCTTGCCTAACCCTCGCCCTAGATAGTTTTCGCGCAAACCAAAATACACAATTTCTGTCGAGTAGAACCGCCCTGAAGGTCCTTCGCGACGCTTGACCAATTCAATGTATCCGGCTGGCGCACCATTGACATAGAGGATGTGAATACTGGTTTCAGAGGCAGTGAGAATGTCTTGGAGTTCTTCATCCGAGCAGGATAAGCGATCGCGCCAACGCCAGGGCTTACCCACTGTACTGTA
This sequence comes from Coleofasciculus sp. G3-WIS-01, assembly GCF_040223135.1. Classification (NCBI taxonomy): domain Bacteria; kingdom Bacillati; phylum Cyanobacteriota; class Cyanophyceae; order Coleofasciculales; family Coleofasciculaceae; genus Coleofasciculus; species Coleofasciculus sp. G3-WIS-01. Next base: position 44,324 of record NZ_JAVJZI010000107.1, on the reverse strand, counting down.
CAGGAAACGATAGAAGGCAACATCAGGCGTATCCATACACATCATTTTGATCCCCTCGGGGTAGTTGAGATACGCCGGACGGAATTGAGTCGGATCGGTCATCTGGAGATAGGTGATCACCAGAGTATCCGGAACAGGTGTGATGGGAAGAGATTTCAAAGACACCGGAATTTGAGTGCTGTTGGGACATGTTGCCGCCTGAGAAACCGATACAGCCATCGCGATTCACAATCTGCTTAACTATTAAAAACGTTGGGCGATTTGACCGATGGGGCAGCAGTTTATGACTTACACTGTATTCTACGGTGGAATGATTAAGGATGGCTCCTGCTGCTTGTTGTCGAGGTCACATTTCCACGGCTGCTAACACCAAGTTGATATCACTATCGTGAAACGGGAGTATGGGGTACAGAGGCTGTCCGTTCAGACAACGCTATTTTACCCATCCCTGACTCTCTGACAACCCCACTTACCCCAATTTTACGTCTATTTTTCTCCCCGTGTAATCTTCTGCCTTGTCTATTCGTACTTCTTTGATAATTTATCAGTCGATGATTTTTTTTTAAGTATAGACAAATACATTCTACCTTAACCTAATCCCTGTTTTCGCCTAAAGTCCATTGGATTTGCTGGAATTGAGGCAATTGCAGTCAAACCCGGATTGAACTTTAGGCGGTTATTTTGTGATCGGCAACCCCTGATCACGGATCATCGATCACCAGACAATGTTGATACCGATCACTGCTTAGTGAATATCGTGAATGTAGTCTTGCAACGCTTTCACATCCAAAGGCTGAGACTTCAATGAACGAATTGCCCCGGCTGTTGCCTTTGCACCAGCAATCGTGGTAACAATTGGGATTTTGTAAGCCAGTGCGGTACGCCGAATTAAACGACCATCGGCTTGGGCATCTTCTCCGGTTGGGGTATTAATAATCAACTGAATCTGCTTATTCTTAATCGCATCCAAGACATGGGGACGCCCTTGGTGCAGTTTCAGGATTAAATCAACCGACAACCCCTGATCCTGGAGGGCTTGGCGTGTCCCTTCCGTGGCAATAACATTAAAGCCCAAGTCCATCAAGTCTTGAACCACTGGGACAACATTGGTTTTATCCCGGTTATTGGTGGAGACAAAGACAGTACCCGAAAGAGGTAAAAGCTGACCGGCGGCTAATTCTGCCTTGGCAAATGCCTTACCAAAGTCTGTATCAATGCCCATCACTTCACCCGTAGACCGCATTTCCGGTCCAAGGATAACATCAGTACCGGGGAATTTATCAAAGGGCAAGACGGCTTCTTTGACCGCAATGTGCTGGAGTTGAGGTTCCTGGGTTAAACCTAGGGCTTCTAGGGTTTCTCCTGCCATGATCCGGGAAGCAAAAGCCGCGAGAGGGACACCCGTTGCTTTGGAGACATAGGGAACGGTACGCGACGCCCTAGGGTTGGCTTCCAGGATATAAACGGTTTCCCCTTGCACGGCAAACTGGATATTCATCAACCCGATAACTTTCAGCGTTGTGGCTAATTGATGGGTACTGGTGCGAATGGTTTCCATTGCCGTGGGGCTCAGGGAAATAAAGGGAATGGAACAAGCCGAGTCACCGGAGTGAATGCCAGCTTGTTCGATATGCTCCATAATGCCACCAATCACCACTCGACCGGTATGATCTGCGATCGCGTCTACATCGACTTCAATGGCGTTTTCCAAGAACTTGTCAATCAGAATCGGGTGTTCCGGTTCAACCTGTACCGCAAAGGTCATATAACGTTCCAACTCGAAGTCAGAATAGACAATTTCCATTGCCCGTCCACCGAGGACGTAGGAGGGACGCACAACCACCGGGTAGCCGATGCGCTTGGCGATGTTTAACGCCTCCTCATAACTGCGGGCGATGCCATTGGGAGGCTGTTTGATATCCAGTTGGCGTAGGATTTTCTCAAAGCGTTCCCGATCTTCGGCAATATCAATGGAGTCGGGAGAGGTGCCCCAGATTTTTGTGGGGAGTACAGCTTGGATTTCTGGACGGTTTAAAAATTCTTGCAGGGGAACGGCTAGTTTAAGTGGGGTTTGACCGCCAAACTGGATGATAATTCCTTCTGGCTTTTCGGTTTCAATGATGTTGAGGACATCTTCTTTCGTCAGGGGTTCAAAGTAAAGCCGATCGCTGGTGTCGTAGTCGGTGGAAACGGTTTCTGGGTTGGAGTTGACCATAATCGTCTCAAACCCTTCTTTGGCGAGGGAGTAAGCGGCATGACAGCAACAGTAGTCAAATTCAATTCCCTGTCCAATCCGGTTGGGTCCACCGCCCAGAATCATCACCTTGCGCTTATCGGAGGGGATGACTTCGGTTTCTTCTTCGTAGGTGGAATAGTAATAGGGGGTTAGTGCTTCAAATTCGGCGGCGCAGGTATCTACGACTTTGTAAACGGCGACAACCCCAAGTTGCTTCCGGTATGCCCGCACCTCATCTTCCGTTGTTTTGGTCGCGAAGGCAATTTGGCGATCGCTATAGCCTTGACGCTTTACATCCCAAAGATTCTCTTTTGTCAAGCTTTTTAAGGGAGTGCGCTTGAGGAATTTTTCGGTTTCGAGTAAATCGGCAAACTTATCGAGAAACCAAGGGTCAATACTCGTGAGTTCATAAATTTCTTCGACGGTCATGCCTAACTGTAAGGCGTGACGCAGGGTAAAGATGCGGTCTGGGTTGGGTGTACGTAAGCTAGAACGCACTTGTTCGAGGGAGGGAAGTTTTTCGACGCGATCGCATCCCCACCCGTAGCGTCCGATTTCCAAGGAACGTAGGGCTTTTTGGCAGGATTCTTGGAACGTGCGCCCAATTGCCATGGCTTCCCCCACGGACTTCATCTGGGTGGTGAGTACGGGTTTGGCGTTGGGGAATTTTTCAAAGGTAAAGCGGGGAATTTTGGTGACTACATAGTCGATAGTGGGTTCAAAGGAGGCGGGGGTTTTCTGGGTGATATCGTTAGGAATTTCATCCAAGGTGTACCCCACGGCTAACTTTGCCGCAAATTTGGCAATGGGGAACCCTGTGGCTTTCGAGGCGAGGGCAGAACTGCGGGAGACACGGGGGTTCATTTCGATGACTATCACGTCCCCGGTAACTGGATTGATGGCAAATTGAATATTTGATCCGCCGGTTTCGACGCCAATCTCGCGGATAATTTGAATGGAGTAATCCCGGAGTCGCTGATATTCTTTATCGGTGAGAGTTTGGGCGGGGGCTACGGTAATCGAGTCGCCGGTGTGGACGCCCATGGGGTCAAGGTTTTCGATTGAGCAGATAATGACTACGTTATCAGCCAGATCCCGCATCACTTCTAACTCATATTCTTTCCATCCCAGCAGCGACTGTTCCACTAAGATTTGAGAGACGGGGGAGGCGTCTAACCCCGCTTGTGCCATTTCTTCGTATTCTTCCTGGTTATAGGCGATACCACCGCCTGTCCCGCCTAATGTATAGGCTGGACGAATAATTAGGGGGTAACTGCCAATGTGTTGGGCAAGGGCTTTGGCTTGATCTAGGGTACTGGCGATTCCGGAGGGACAGACTCCGATACCAATGCGTCCCATGGCTTCTTTGAAAAGCTGGCGGTCTTCTGCCATTTCGATGGCATCGAGTTTAGCACCAATGAGATCGACGCCGTATTTGTCGAGAACACCGTTTTTCGCCAGGGTAACGGCAATATTCAAGGCAGTTTGACCGCCCATTGTTGGTAATAGGGCGTCTGGTCGTTCTTTGGCAATCACCTTCTCCACAATTGCCGGAGTCAGGGGTTCAATGTAGGTGCGGTCTGCGGTATCTGGGTCGGTCATGATCGTGGCTGGATTGGAGTTAACCAGTATCACTTCATAGCCTTCCTGCTGGAGGGCTTTACACGCCTGAGTGCCGGAGTAGTCAAACTCACAGGCTTGTCCAATAACAATGGGACCAGAACCCAAGATCAGGATTTTGTGAAGATCGTCGCGGCGAGGCATAGGTGTCGGTGATTGCGTGACTATTCGTGAATCCTGTTTATTTTATATGGTCTGAGGGAAATTCGTCGCGGCGGTTATGTTGGGGTTTGATGACTTGGGGGACTTGGGGCGCGATCGCCATGGTAAAATCGCCTATATTGGGATTGCAGTTCAACCTGTCTGCCTTGAGGAGTCTGCCATGTCTGGATCTCGGTTTCCCCGCGCACCTCAACCCCAACGCCAACCGATACGGGGATGGCATCTGGTTGGTTTGCTAGCGGCTAGTGCTGGGATCTACCTGATGGGTCAGTATTATTGGCTTCGCAAGACTTACACTGAAGGCGAGCAGGCTTACACCGCAGCAAATTGTCAAGTCGCCATTGCCGAGTTTGATTGGGTGATTAATAAGGGTGAGCAATTCGTCGATTTCAACGACTATATAGCTCGCGCTAGAGCGAAAAAGGCTGAATGTCAAGCATTTCAAGACGTGGTTGAGGAACAGAAGACGGCAACACCCGAAGCCGTACTGGTGGCGTATGAAGAATTTGTTAGTCGTTATCCCAGTGGTGCATTAGGGCAGCCAATTCGCCAAAAGACAGCTAGTTTGTTCGAGGAAGCGGGGATAGAGGCATTGGCTCAACCCAGCGCCTGTGAACGAATCGATAAATTAGTCGAAAACCAATTGATTCCAGAACCCAATCAGAACTCGCCCTCTTTCTACCAAGCTTGCGGTCAGATGTACAGCAAGGGTAACGACTACACCAATGCCGTTAAGATGTACGAAGGGTTTCTGGAAAACTACCCCCAGCACCAACTGGCATCAGAGGTCGAGTTAGCCTTAGCCAAGTCTATGGTAGCAGAGGCGAAAGCTCAAGGCGCTGGAAAAATCGAACGCCCCGGAGTCAGTGGTTGGACAGTGTCTGGGACGACGGTAGTGGAGATTCGCAATGACTCACCGGAAGATATGCGGATTGTCTTTAGCGGTTCTGAACCACGATTTGAAGAATTAGAACGCTGTGAAGACTGCCAAAAGTATATGGGTACAGGTCCAGAGTCCTGTCCCGCCAAAGGACCTGTGGGGCGTTACACACTCAAACCCGGTCAGTATGATGTGGTGGTGAAATCCATTAGCGATGGCGGCGTCAGACCGTTCACAGGAAATTGGGTACTCGACGGTGGCACAGAGTACAATAGCTGCTTTTTCATTGTGCAGCAACCCGGAACAGAATTTGAGGAGCAACAGGAGCGATCGCAGGATTTACCTGATGGTTAATAATCCTATCCTGTGAAGGGAATGGAACGATGATAAAGGATTTGTGCCTGCGCCCTTACATAGTTTGTGCCTTGACACAGAGGTAGTGCGATCAAACAGATTGCTCAATACCCAATTTCAACAACCTTTGCCACTTGAGAACAAACGCCTCTGTGAAATCAGTGCGACTAACTTCTAATCCCCCATTCCTACCGTTCCACCAAATCCGTGAAATCAGTGTTAACTATACTTAAGTAAATTATTAAAACTAAAATCATAATAATTTAGCCAATTCCAGCGACGATCCCAAAGAATCGGCATATAGCGATCGCGGAAAAAGCCAAACCGAGGCATAATCGGGAGACGTCCAATCAGCAGGCGTAATTGCCGCATCCCCCCATCTTCGACAAAGTAAGTTACATCGATTAGGGCATGATAGCGCCCTTGACGATACAATCGCCACACTAGGAGTAAGGGTATCGGTAAAAGGATTCCCGCCAAACACAATAGCGTCAGCCACGGTTGTTCACTGGTTTGAAAAATTGCGATCGCACCCCCTACAGTAGCCGCCGCCCCACTCCCCACCATGTACAGTGTTTCTAGGGAGGTGGGTAGAATCGGTTTAGGATAACGTCGTCGCCAACGATCTAGAAACCAAAACAGCAATCCGAAATAGGCAATCGCGATCATTCCCACGCCGAAAACTAAGCCAAAACTTGTACCATCGGCACTTAATAGCAGCAGTAAACTCAATCCCGCCCAGTGTAAAGCATCAATTAGCCAATGGCGCGATCGCACCGGGGTATCCTGGCGATTCATTAACTGGAAAAGGCTACCCACCAGACGTCCCCACAATTGTTCCCGTCGCAACCGTTCCCGCAGATAATCTAAAGAATTGCCATCGGGAATTTGTTCTTGTTCGCGAAAGTTCCGGACTAAATTCCGCAGTACATCCTCATTGCCTTCGAGTCGAGGAACTGATAGAATTTTTCCGACATGACCGGCATCACCAAATAGTTTTGCTTCGTCGGAGTCAAAGGTCATCCCGGCGACATTAACATAAGCATTGGGGGAAAAGCGCGTATTACTCAAATCCATTTGGTCGAGTAAACTCGCATCCCGCATTAAAATCGGTTGCTGAAACTGGCTTCCCCGCAAGCTAATAGACTTTTCCCACGTCGCCTCGTTTAGTAACAACGACTGAGTAAATCGACTCTTACTCAACAAACTGCGATCGCGCCAAATCACTTGGTAGAAATCCGCATCTTCTAGCCATTGGCTTCCGGTAAAATTGGCAAGCTGGACAAATTCCGCCTGACTAAAATTTCCCTTCCCATGAAACGTAGATAAACTAAAATTCGCCATCCCTTTAAACTGCACCTGAGTAAACCCAGCCTGATCAAAGAAGGTATCGCTGCTGAAGTTAACCTCTCGACCAAATGTAGTATTACTGAAATCAACGGACTGGCTAAAACTACTCCCTGAAAAATCTACTTCCTGGATAAACACAGCATCAGATACTTCTAAGCGTTGCAGAAAGAAAGTATTCGCGAAATTAATCGCACCACTGAGACGGGTTTGATTCAGTTTGAGAGTACCCCGAAAGACAGTAATTGAGGGGACTTGGTCTCTGGATTCGCTGATAAAGCGAGCATCTTTTGCCAATTGTGCTTGTTCTTGTTTAGTTAATAAGGAGGGTAACGTGGCTTGGGAGAGAGCGGTTTGTAAGCCTAATTTACTAGCCGTAAACTCTCCTTGAATCAAGGATTCACTTAAATCTAAAGCCAGAGGGGTTTTAGAACGAGTTAGCTGGCTTTGGAGGTGTTGGTAGAACTGATCTCGAAAGTCTGTATTCTCGTTGGTTAAGTCAATAACGAACTGGCGCAGATCAATCGTGGAAACGCCTTCGCTTTGAATCGGCGACTCTAGACTCTTTTGCAGGAGTTCCAGGGTTAACGGTTGGCGTTCTGAGGTGGCGGCTAAGGCGGGTAGGGGAATCAGGAGTAGGAGAAATGTGAGCAGGAATCCGAGGAGTCGCTGGGGGAAATGGGGTAGGAACTGAATTCGGTTCAAGGCGATCGCATCTTTAAAGGTTCGTTCAATTATTTTACCGGGTTAACCATCTCCAGATTTTATAGCAGAAGGCAGAATAGAGAAGGTTTATTATTGGTAGAATGACGTATGACGAATGACTTTTTTTTAGGGTTGAACCTGCTTAAGTTTATTTTGGGCTGAGAGCAAAAGTTCTTGAGCTTTCGGGTAGGATGTTGTCCCCGATTGTACCTTATTGAGTTGATTAATAATACCCTGAAGCTGACTAAGGGTCAGATTCCGATCAATCGCCGCATCGGTAGGTGTGTTGGCGAGCAAACGTTGAATTTGACGTTGAGCTTCATCGAGGGCTTGTATTGATTCTGCCTCGGCTGAGGAGCGAGTTTGGATAATACCTAAATTCGTTTGATAAGTGGCAAGTAATTTTTGGGCTTCTAGATAACCTTGATCATCTAGGGGAACTTTTTCCAATCGCGCGATCGCTTGTTGCCAAAGTTTCTGGATTTGTTGCCATTCAGCGACAGTGTGGGGCGGATTTTGAGCCGCTTTAGCCGCCGCAAAAGCAAATTCTTGAGCCGCACCAATCAGGTAACCGGTACGCTGGTTATCCGCCGCAAAGCCAACCACTTGCTGAAAGTCCCTTTGATAAGCGAGGAACTTGGTTTTCGCGGTTTGTCCGGCGAGGGTAGCTGAGGGAATTTGCTCTAATTGATCAATTGCTGAACGCCATTGTGCGATCGCGTTTTGTTTATCAGTTGGCGTTGCGGCTTGCTGGTACTGCTGTTTGGCTTGATTGAGTACAGTTTCGGCTTTCTCTAGTTCAATCTGAGCATTTTTCTCCTGGAATACCTTGGCTTCCATACGAGCGACGTTAGTACGAGCGCGTTCAAATTCATCGAAGGTGAATTTCCAGCTACAGTTAAATAAGCTACAGTAGAATTTGGGTTCGTAACCTAAGAACCAGACAGGTAATTGATCCAGATGATTTTGGGCTAGCTTAACTTTTTCTTCCCCTAAGCCGAAATCTGCTGCACTGGTAGCATTATTGATCAGTTGATCGGCTTGTTCAACGTTGCGAATGGTTTGGCGATAGCTATGATCCATCTGGATATAACTGGGTAATATTAACAGTGGTGCTGTCCGCGCCACTGGACGCCGGATCATTGGATAAGGCAGATTAACCAGCCAAACAAAACCCGCCATACTCCCCAGGATTGCCCCTGTCCAAGCCATTTTACTAAGTAGTCCCGGCGGCTGATTAGCTTTTGCCGCTTTCTTGAGTTCTTTTTCACTGAATTGGGGTAACACATCCACAATCGCTTCTCGTAGTTCGGCTAATGAAGCGGGGGCACCGGGTTGCGATCGCAGTTTTTTTAACCGATTGAGGACGATTTCTCGTTCTACCTGATTGACTGAGGAGTCTCCGGTGCAGTGGTGAACTTCTGCACAGAGGATTTTATAGGCGTGGTGATTGAGGCGATTCATGATGAAGATGCTCAAGATTATCTTCTAGTTTGGCAGACCCTTATCCCATTTGTCTAGCTACGGCGGCGGTTTCTTGTGTGGCAAAGACAACGGTTACTACAAGTCAGGGCATCGCGCCATATAATTCAATGGAAGAACTCAGGAAGAAGTATGAAGAGTAAAGATTTTTTCATTACACACCGCAATCTGTATTAACCTATGATTTGTCTGGCTTTGATGGGGCGATTGCTGTCCGGCTCAAACATCCGTGCTCGCTAAGGGCATCAAGTCGGCTATAGTATTTTGCTCTCACTTTGATTCCCGATGTAAACTTGACTATACTAATCAGGCTAGGCTACAATCTTTCTCTTATGCCTTGGTTGGATAAATGGAGTAATGTAACAAAAAATGGAATTTTATGGAGTGTTTTTCAAGGAGACGCTCACTCGGTTCTATTGGATTTGCCAAGTAATCATTTTAATTGTGTGATTACATCTCCTCCATACTACTGGTTACGTGATTATGGGGTTGAGGAACAAATTGGACAAGAGACAACCGTTGAAGGCTATGTCAGTGCAATCGCCTCTGTCATGGATGAAGTCAAGCGGGTACTGAAGGATGATGGAGTCCTTTTCCTCAACTTAGGTGATACCTATTATTCAGGTAAAGGAAAATCTCAAGGAAGGGATCGCAAGAGCAGTAAACGTCGATTTGGTTTAAGAGCGGTTGATAAAAGCGGTGGTTTAGGAATTGGGCTGCAACCTAAAACAATTATTGGGATGCCTTGGCGGGTTGCTATTGAAATGACAATGCGAGGTTGGGTTCTACGCAGTCCTATTATTTGGCATCGAAAACATTGTCTGCCTGAATCCGTTAAAGATAGACCTCGACGTAGCTATGAATATGTCTTCATGTTTGCTAAAAACAGACGTTATTATTTCAATCGATCAATGCTTGAAAAAGAAGAAGAGGAAGATCTGTGGACAATTGCTGCACGTCCTAAACCAACTAATGGCATCTACACGGCGCCATTCCCTGATGAGTTGGTTCAAAGATGTCTTGATATTGGATGTCCAGCAGATGGGGTTGTTCTCGATCCATTTGCTGGAGGTGGAACCACCCTGAGAGTGGCGCTACAATCAGGAATATCTGCTACTGGAATAGATTTAAACCCTGAGTTTTGTAGTTACATGGTTAATACATTATGTGGTCTCTGAGGGCTATATGTTTCTCAAGGTAGAACAAATCAAAGAATCTCTTGAGCCTCTCAAGTCTCTTCATCCCTTTTATGGGATCACCTTTCTAGTGTGTAAAAAAGCCCGTTTACCAGTTGGTTATACCATTCAATTTTCCATCAATGCAAGGGAGACGGAGTTCCTTAATGAGTACTTCAAACCGGAACCAACCTCTAAACACCCTTACCAGGTCTTCAAAACTTCTAATCCAAGCAATCGTTGGCTTTCACCAAATTATGCTAGCTCAGGCTCTCAGAGTACAAGGACGAGAGGGGATTTAGCTAATGCATTTATTCATGATAAAAACACTAATATCTGGGGATGGCAATCGAATTATGTACAAGTACTTCACGAGCATTTAACTCGAACAAGAGAGAGTTTGATTCCAACTTTTCATTTAGCTGTATGGTTATATAGAGAAAAAAAGTGGTCTTCAGATGCAACAGCTAAAGATATCCTTGATACTTTATTTGCGGATTTTTTTATCACAGAGCAGGAAAAAGAGTCACTTTTTGATGCTTCTATTCCTGACGATACTGTGCTAGATAAGTTGTTTCAAGATAAAAAAATATCTTCAAGAGATTTACAGGTGATTATTGGTAAACCGCCTGACTCTGATCCAGAAGAAGGTGGAACGCTACACCTCTTAGAAATCCAAGGAGTAGGACCGGCGAAACGATTAATCTTTCAACCCGGCAAAAGGCTTTCGTTAATCACTGGAGACAATGGGCTAGGAAAAACGTTTCTGCTTGATTGTGCGTGGTGGGCTTTAACGGGTAAATGGGCAGGATTGCAGGCATATCCTACGCCAAATTCTAGAAAAAACGAACCCGTCATAGGATTTAAAATCTCTGGAGATTTTGAGTCCGAAACTATAAGAGTCTCATACGATTGGCAAACTCAAAGCTGGAAACCGCCTAAGCAGCGACCGACTATTCCTGGTTTACTCGTGTATGCGAAAGTCGATGGCTCTTTTGCGGTGTGGGACTCGGCTAAAGAATATCTAGCGATTCAAGAACTTGGAGATAGTGATACAAATCCACGTCCATTTGTTTTTACCAAAGATGAAGTTTGGGATGGGCGCAATATTGAAGTTGGAGGTCGAAGAACTACATTCATAAATGGTTTAATTCAAGATTGGATTCAATGGCAAAGTAGACCTAAAAACTCTCCATTCAGTACGCTTGAGAAAGTTCTAGAACGATTATCTCCCCCCTTACAAAGTGATTTGGGAATTTTAAAACCAGGAGAACCTGTCAGAATTCCCTACGATGTTAGATCTATACCAACGATTGACCATTCTTATGGCACGGTTCCCATCGTTTATACTTCAGCAGGTGTTCGTCGTGTTATTACACTTGCCTACCTGATTATCTGGGCATGGGAAGAACATAAAATTCAATCCAAGCTGATTCGCAAAAAACCACAGAAAAAGATGGTGATTTTAATTGATGAGTTAGAAGCTCACCTCCATCCACAATGGCAAAGGGTGATTTTATCAGCTTTATTGGATGTTAGGGAAGATTTAGCTACTGACTTACAAGTGCAACTGATGGTTGCTACCCACTCTCCCATGATTATGGCATCTGTGGAATCGAGATTCGATGAGAAATTAGATAAGTTATTCCGTCTAGATCTTGCTAAGAGTGGCTTAATTGCTAACGAAGTAGATTTGGTTCAACTACCCTTCATCCGTCAAGGGCGAATTGATGCTTGGCTTACATCAGATGTTTTTGGTCTTAGACAACCTCGTTCTATTGAAGGAGAGCAGGTTATACAAGCCGCAAAAGCACTACAAGAAGCTGAAAATCCGAGTTCACAGGATGTACAGAAGGTTTCAGATAAACTGAGAAAATACTTAGCCGAGGATGATGAATTCTGGTCTCGGTGGCTATTTTTTGCAAGGCAACATGGAGCATCGTTGTGATTCCTGTTCAAGAAAAACCTGAACCAACAGATTTTGAAAGCAAAGTTAGAGCAAAAGGGAGGAATTTCTTACAACAAGTCACTTACCCAAAAAATTGGGACAATCGGGAATATTGGAGAAATTCGCTGAAGGATCTCTATAAAGCTTATAACGGGGTTTGTGCTTACTCTGCCCAATGGATTCCCGAAACTGAAGGCAGTCCCACTGTTGATCATTTTATTCCAAAAGCCTTTAAACCGGAGTTAGCCTACGAGTGGAGCAATTTCCGTCTATCCTGTTTAAAGATGAATGCCAGAAAGAAAGACTTCCAAGATGTTTTAGATCCATTTCAGATTCAGTATAGATGGTTTACCTTAAAGTTTCCTTCTTTAATCATCAAACCAGGTCTCAATCTAGAACCATCGATTAGAAGTAAAGTCGAGAGTACTATTCAGCGTTTACAGTTAAATAAAGAGGAAACTATAAATTCTAGATTTTATTGGCTGATGAGGTATTGTGAGAATAAATTTCCGTTTGAGTTTTTGCAAGAGGTTGCACCATTTATTGCTTCTGAGTTAGAACGTCAAAATCTTGTTGACTCGATCGCGTCTATCATGTCAGTCAGTTGAGTTACTTTTGTTTGACTATTGACCGTTTCATCTGTAGCCAATATTATCGGTGCGATCGCTTGACAAGGTTTCGGTTTTGGGGGATAATTTTTTATAATGGGAAAATGTGCCCGCCTATAGACTCCTATTTGGCGTTTGAGGAAAGTCGGTAGGTTGGGAAAACCTCAGGAAAACTTCACGTTAATACTCATATCTTGCACCACTGGCGTTAAACCGCCTTGGGTTGAAACCCCAGGAACTAAACCCTTGCAGTCATCTAGTATAAGGCTGCATCTCTAGTTCTAGTCCATTTTAATGGACTTAAGCTATAAGCCAAGAACTTGAGTTCTTGGCGGGTGTCGGGGCTTATTTTCAATTAGAAGACAACAAGGCTGCCAGGGTTGTTTTAAACTGATTCAATTCAAACAATTCAATTGTTCTTGTTCGTAACCCTTCTGGATTGTACACCATTTTATTCCCATAATCTCCTTGGATGATTTCAATAAGTTTGGTAGCAATATCCTCTACATCATTGGGATCAACTAAGCATCCTAATTCCCCACTAACCAGAGGTTGAACAGAACCATCTTGGTTACCGGCTAACACAGGTTTACCACAAGCTAATGCTTCTAAAAAGACAATGCCAAAGCCTTCCCCCTGACTGGGCATCGCAAACACATCACAGAGGTTATAATGATCGCATAATTCCTCATCTGTCAAAAATCCCGGCAAAGTCACGCAATCATCGAGGTTCAAGCTGGTAATTAAGGTTTGAATCCTCGGTCTATCATCACCTTTACCCGCGAGAATATAGTGAATATTGGGAATATGCTGACGAATTTTGACTAAGGCATGGAGAATTTGATCGTAGCCTTTATGCTTAGCCATACGCCCTAGGCGAGTTACTGTTAATATTATCGGTTGATTGGGGGTTATATTATACCGTTGTAGTAAGTAATTTGGTTTAGGATTTATCTGAAATTGTTTAGAATCAAAAGTATTAAATAATATATGAATTTTATCCGTATCAATATTTTGCTCTTTAATTATTCTCTGTCGTGTATATTCACTAACAGCAATGACTTTTTCGGCTCCCTGTAATACGAGTTTGTGGGATTTTCTTTCTGTAGACCAAACCTCGGTACCATGAGCAATGAACCAGTAAGGGACTCCATTTATTCGTTGAAGTATATAGCAAGCAATCGCATAGTTGATATGGGTAGATACTACTAAATTTGGACGCTGCCAAATTCCTTTGACAATTATTGTAATGGCTAGAAGTATAGTTTGTAGCCATCGGGGAAATTGCCCGAAATAGTGAAATTTAGTATGGGGTATAAATTGGAGATTTTGCAGGTTTTTTGAATCGTTTTTATCATACTTTATGAAAATGTCATAATTGGCATCCGGATATAACTCTTGTAATGATTTGAGCAAGAAAGCTGAATAAACCTGCACTCCTCCCTTAAATTCAAAGATATTAGGGAATATGAGATAGAAATGATTGTTTTTTAATGGGTGTTGTTGAGTCATAGTAAAATCCAAATTTACTTGAGCGTTGTTTCAACTTTTGTTCCTGATATAACTGCTAGGGATAAAAAATACAGCTCAATCGTTGTAAAGGTATAGTCTTCAATGAAAAAGTCAAGCATTTGCGATGCTAAAAATAGAAGTATGATGACAGTTACAAAATTACTCGGCTTGAGATCCGATGCTATTTTCAACAAGAAACCAATAAATATTAGTAATCCAGGTATTCCCAGTTCTGCACCTATATTTAAAAATATATTATGGGCGTGAAAACCTTTGACACCAAAAACTTCTCTTCCTATATGTTCGGCAAAAACGCCTAGTCCTATGCCTGTTATTGGTTGTTTGGTCATTTCAATTATAGCCGCTTTCCATAAAGCTAATCTCGACAAAGCTGTTGCTTGGGGATTTGATATTTCTGTCTCAATTGAATTTTTTTGACTCACTAGATTAACGGTTGTTTGAGGATTGGGTATTTTTGTCTCAAGGGAAGTTTCGTGGGTAAAGTTTTGATTCAGTAGCTCAAATCCAGGCAATATATTAGGATTAACGAATCCTAGTTTATAATTAGCGGCGGGATACAATAAGATGCAAATTATCAAAAATAAAGGAAACAAAATAAATTGACATTTGTTGATGATTTTTATTTGCTTAAGTAGAACTAAACCGAGAATGAACACTAACCATGCATTTCGGCTGGTAGAAACTGCTATGGAAATAACTAACAGGACTTCGCTGATATATAAGTAAATTGTAGAAATAATTTTTTTCTGGTATAGAATCAGAGTCAAACTCGCGCCTATCGCCATTAAAACGCCAAACTGATTTGGGTTTTGCATGATTGAACCAATCTGAGGATGGAAGCTGGGATACTTTAACAGTCTAAACATCCACATTTTGGGGAAGACTATTTCTACCCACCCTAAAATAGCTATGACTTGTATTATAACTAATAGAGTTAGGCAGTAATATTTGATGCTTTTCGGTTTGGTAAAGTTTAGGCTTAAAAAAGCAATAAATATGAAAAAATAATCGGTGTATTTTATCGTGTAAGTTAGGGCAGTGGCTGGAAAATTGCTAAAAAATGCACAGACCCATATCCAGATATATAATAATCCAATAGCTGCCAATATTTTTGGGTGAGCAATACAAAATTCTTTTAGGCTTTTTAGGTTTGAAATAATTAATAGAGTGGAAAATAAAGGAATCAAGAGATAATGGATACTCAGGCTAAAAGAACTAAAATAAGTGAATTTTACCCGACTCAGGAGAGATGAAAGTAGCAAACCTATAAAACATATCTTTATGACGATATTTTCTTTTTCTGGTTTAGTAATCATTTTTAGCGTTTAATAGGATGCATTAGGCATCAGTAGAGTCATTATAATTCCTTTCATCTCGATCTTGCCGTAATGCACCACTATACCTTGCCTAATTTATAGGAAAAAAAGGTGGGCATTGCCCACCCTACATGATTACTGCAACTGTTCAATTAACTGACGTTTTGCCGTATCCAAAGCTTCGGGTAATTTACTAGCGTCTCGTCCCCCAGCTTGGGCTAAATTGGGGCGTCCCCCACCGCCACCGCCGCAAAGTTTGGCAATTTCACCAATAAATTTACCAGCTTGTAGTTTCTTCTCTTTCTGGACTTTGGTGCTAAACGCCGCGACTAAACTAACTTTTCCTTCTGTTGGTACAGAACCTAAAACAACCGCACTTTCGCCCAATTTTTGCTGAAGTCGTTCCGCTGCAGTTTTCAGGGCGTCAGGTTCAATGTCTCCTAGATTTGCCACTAAAACTTTGAACTCACCCACCGATTCAGCTTGACTCAATAACTGATCAGATTTGGCTAAAGCTAATTCTTGTTTTACAGCGTCTAATTCTTTCTGAGAGGCTTTGAGTTCGTTCTGGATATTGGTAATGCGTTCTGGGATTTCTTCGGGTTTGACTTTAAAGCGATCGCATAATTCTTTGACTACTTTATCCCGCAGGTTCAAATAATCCAATACCGCAGGACCTGCTACCGCTTCGATGCGCCGAATACCGGAAGCCACCCCCGTTTCGGAGACAATTTTAAATACACCAATTTCAGCCGTGTTATTCACATGAGTCCCCCCACAGAGTTCCATAGAAACACCAGGGAAATCAATAACCCGTACCTCCGAAGCGTATTTTTCCCCAAACATCGCGATCGCACCTTTTGCCTTGGCGTCTGTAAGGGACATGATAGCGACATCTGCGCCATGAGCTTCAGCAATCCAAGTATTAATTTGCTCCTCAATTTGTGCCAATTCCTCTGCAGTCAGGGAACGGGAACAATTAAAATCAAACCGCAGGCGATCAAAAGCGACTAAGGAACCGGCTTGGGAAATAGATAGATCAACAATCTTTTTCAGCGCCGCTTGTAATAAATGAGTCGCCGTATGATTCGCTTGGAGGCGACGACGACAGGCGCGGTCAATTTGAGCCGTAACGGTATCCCCTAGATTTATCATTCCCCGTTCCACGCGACCAAAATGGACAAAGAAGTCGGATTCTTTCTTTACATCTTCAATCCGTACCACTAAATTATCGCCCGATAAATAACCGCGATCGCCAATTTGCCCCCCGGATTCGGCATAGAAGGGGGTTTGGTCTAAAATAATCTGAACATCAGTACCAGATTCTGCTGATTCTACCGCTTTACCTTCGACTAATAAGGCTTCAACTTGGGCAATAGAGTGCGGTTCACTATACCCCAAGAACGTCGTGCCCTGGATATGTTCAGCTAACTTATCCAAGCTTCCCTGTACCGTCAAATCAATGGTTTTATGGGCATCTCTTGCCCGTTGGCGCTGCTTCTCCATTTCAATTTCAAAGCCTGCCAAATCTACAGTAATCCCTTGTTCTTCGGCAATTTCTTGGGTTAATTCTAAGGGGAATCCGTATGTATCATAGAGGGTAAAGGCATCCATCCCAGAAATTTGCTGGGGCTTTGTCGCCAGGATCTCTGCTAATAATTTCTCGCCGTTTTCTATGCGTTTGAGGAATTGAGATTCTTCTCGTTGCAATTGAGCTTTAATCGAATCGTTCCGTTGTCGCACATTGGGATAGGCGTCTTCTGCCAGTGCGATCGCACTTTCTGCAACTTGGGTGGTAAACTCTCCTTGGGCAATGCCAATTAAGCGTCCATGGCGCACCACTCGCCGGATTAAACGACGCAGGATATAGCCGCGCCCATTATTCGAGGCGGTAACGCCATCAGCAATTAGATGAACCACGGCGCGAATGTGATCACCAATGACTTTTAGGGATACTTTGGTCTTTTCGTCACTCTTGGCGTAATCAAGTCCAGCAATCTCAGCGGCGGTTTTGATGATCGGGAAAATCAGGTCAGTTTCGTAGTTATTGGGAACCTGCTGGAGGATTTGCGCCATCCGTTCTAATCCCAAGCCGGTGTCAATATTTTTATTTTTCAGGGGGGTAAGATTCCCCTCAACATCCCGGTTGTATTCCATGAACACCAGGTTATAGAACTCAATAAACCGGGTGTCATCTTCTAAATCGATAGCCTTGTCACCTTTTTCCGGGTGGAAGTCGTAATAAATTTCTGAACAAGGACCACAAGGACCCGTAGGACCCGATGCCCAGAAGTTATCTTCTTCCCCCATCCGCTGGATACGATGAGCTGGGATACCAATTTTATCCCGCCAGATGGCAAAAGCTTCGTCATCCTCTCTAAACACACTCACCACCAGGCGTTCTGGAGGTAATTCAAAGACTTTAGTGGATAATTCCCATGCCCACGCGATCGCTTGTGCTTTAAAATAGTCGCCAAAGCTAAAATTGCCCAGCATTTCAAAGAAGGTATGGTGTCGCGCCGTGCGTCCCACATTCTCTATATCATTGGTGCGGAGACATTTTTGCGAGGTGGTGGCGCGGGAAAATTCCGACTGGCGTTGTCCCAGGAATATGGGTTTAAAGGGTAACATCCCCGCGATGGTGAGTAACACGGTGGGATCTTCGGGGACTAAGGAAGCCGACGGCAAAACCTGGTGTTGCCGTTTTTCGTAGAATTCCAGGAACGTTTGTCGGATTTGGTTACCGCTGAGGGATTTGGGAGATTTGGGCATGGTGTTTCACTCACAGACTAGGATCGGATTTTGGATTTTAGCTCATTTGGCAAGAAGCCTCACGTCCTACCCGATAGGGAGGCGTGAGATGAATTGCCAGTCTCTCGAAACTTGTTTTGATTTTTGACAACAAGTTCGGTATAAGGTATAATTCAAGCTTTGAGGACGAATTCTTTTAATTCTCATTTACAAAGCTGCGAATGCTGGTAAGTTGATGGTGAAAGTCAAACCTCATATCGTCAAAGTTTCTCTTGCGATAAGCAAGAAGTGGGGCTGGGCGTATTCCCCACTATAAAACGCCGGAAGCGTCGTTCTACAACGGCGACAAAGGAAGCCTACAACCGTACCCGTAGGGTCGGTGTAGGAGGACGTCACACGCTTAGACTTATCCATCCTAGAGATAAGGAGGTTTATCGGTTCAATTGTGATCCATTTTTACACTTGTTATCGATTGTTGCAGGGTTTTGGGTTCTCTTCCCGGTTTCAGCCGACGCTAGGGGGGGGCGGTTTAAACCGCAGCTACACAAACAAAACCCGCCTGCGCGGGTTTCCACACCCCTCGAATTAGCCTTGTCAAGGGGACTTTGTTTCGTTTGGTTCCGCGATTTCCAATCGCTAAGGCTTATCTTCACCGCTTCTAAAAACCTAGACAAACCTACCCACAAGTAATTCTGCCTTGGTATAAGTCCACGGTGTAACTTTTGGTCGATAACCCCTCTTTTGGTGGAGCGTAAATTCTGAATCACCGACTCCACAGTATCAGCTTGGGAGAAGTTTCCCGCCTTGAGGTTATTGTAATGGCGTTGGAGTAAATCAATATCCTGGGATTGCCAAGAGACAAGACGAGTCACTACGGCTATCTTTTTGGCTAAATCATTTTGCAGTCGGGGCAACTCCTGAGCATTGTCCCAGACTTGGAGAAACAATTCCAGTGTTTTTTTGCCGTCTTCATAGTTGAGGGCGGTGGGAGTTGATTTAGGAGAGCCAACCCATTTCAGCAGAGTTTTTACTTCATCAGTTCCCCCACTTAGGAAATAGGTTAAAAAACGCCAGTATTCAAAGTTATCTTGATTGGCATTCTCAGCATTATTGAGAATATAAACAACCTCATTTAAGTCCAGTCTCCTGAGATCAAGTAATAAATTAGCTACCAAAAAATGAACGACTTTTAAGTCAGGTTGGATGAAGTGGAGAATCTCAGGGATATATGGGGTGACGGCTTCCCCCAGATTCCCTAATGCTATAGCCGCCGACTCACGAACGTATGAATCAACGGTTTCATCCTGGAGTAAATTGAGAATGTCAGGGATGTATTTGACGTCAGCTTCCCCCAAATTCCTTAATGATCCAGCCACCGAGCCACGCAGGAATGGATCAACAGTTTCATCCCGGAGTAAATTGAGAATATCAGGGATGTCTTGGACGCCAGCTTTCCCCAGATTCCCTAATGCATGAACCACCGAGTCACGCCGGAATGAATCAACGGTTTCATCCTGGAGTAAATTGAGAATATCAGGGATGTATTGGGCACCAGCTTTCCCTAGATTCCCTAATCCTATAGCCGCCCAGGCACGAATGTCTGAATCAACGGTTTCATCCTGGAGAATATTGGCTATCTCCGGGGCGTAAACAGCGCCAGCTTCCCCGATATTCTCTAATACTCTAACCGCCGAGCGACGAATGTCTGAATCAACGGTTTCATCCTGGAGTAAATTGACAATATCAGGGATGTATTGGACACCAGCTTCTCCCAGATTGACTAATGCCATAGCCGCCGAGCGACGAAGCTCATCATCAACGCTTTCATCCTGGAGGAAGTTGAGAATATCAGGAATATAGGGGGCGCCAGCTTCTCCTAGATTGACTAATGCCATAGCCGCCTGACGACGAATCTCATCATCAACGGTTTGATCCTGGAGAATATTGGCAATCTCCGGGGCGTAAACAGCGCCGGCTTCCCCTAGATTCCCTAATGCATAAGCCGCCTGACGACGAACTCCGAGATCAACGGTTTGATCCTGGAAAATATTGGCAATCTCCGGGGCGTATGGGGCGGTAACTTCCCCTAGATTCCCTAATGCATAAGCCGCCCAGCTACGACTGTCTGAATCAAGGGTTTTATCCTGGAGGATGTTGAGAATTTCAGGGATGTATGGGGCGGCGGCTTCCCCCAGATTTTCTAGTGCATCAGCCGTCACGTGACGAATGACTGCATCAACGGTTTCATCCTGGAGGAAGTTGAGAATTTCAAGGATGTAAGGGGCGGCAACTTCCCCCAGATTCACTAATGCATAAGCCGCCAAGCGACGACTGTCTGAATCAATGGTTTCATCCTGGAGGAAGTTGATAATATCCGGGATATATTGGGCGCTAGCTTTTCCCAGATTCACTAATGCATAAGCCGCCGAGCTACGAATGTCTGCATCAAGGGTTTTATCCTGAAGAATCTTGAGAACATCAGGAGCGTAGGGGACGCCAACTTCCCCCAGATTTCCTAATGCTCTAGCCGCCGAGCGACGAATGTCTAAATCAAGGGTTTTATCCTGAACTAAATTGATAATATCCGGGATGTAGGGGGCGGCGGCTTTCCCCCAGATTCCCTAATGCATAAGCCGCCGAGCTACGAATGTATGAACTCTGGTAGAAATCAATGGTTTCATCCTGAATAAAATTGATAATATCCGGGATGTATTGGGCATCGGCTTTCCCCAAATTGACTAATGCATTAATCGCCAAGCGAGGAAGGTATGCATCTAGGGTTTCATCCTGAATAAAATTGATAATATCCGGGATATAGGGGGCGCCAGCTTCCCCCAAATTACCTAATGCACCAGCCGCCGAGTTACGAATGTATGAATCAAGGGTTTTATCCCGGAGAATGTTGGCAGCTTTCTGGGCAATATCCCCGGGTTTATCCAGCACAGCTTGCAAATCCTGGGACTCGTATCGAGCTAATCGCCCCAAAGCATACCCCTTTACCTGATCATGTCCATCATCAAGAGCCGCGATTATCCCATCAATCTGCCAAGGTTGCGGCTTGGGCGGTTCTTCAGCGCTCACCCAAGGGAGGGCAAGTTGGAGCGTCAGGAACAGGGTAAACAGAAATAGGAAAAAGTGAGAAAATGGTTTGGTTTTATGAATAGCTTTTAACATAAATGCATGACATTTTAATAGACTCTAAACCAAATTTTGAGGAGAGGGCGACCCAATCCTCTGTAGGGGCGGGTTTGACTACTATCTTTTCGGTTGCACCTTGATGTGACTAAACCCGCCCTGTTTATTGTGAGAAAAGGGCGACCCAATCCTCTGTAGGGGCGGGTTTTACTACTATCTTTTCCGTTGCACCTCAATGTGACTAAACCCGCCCTGTTTCTCTATTTGTTAATTTATGCAAACAAGTCGCCCCGACAAGAGGTTTAACGATAGATTGCTTGATCAATAGTTGCTCGAAAAAATGCCCCTTCTGACTCAAAGCGCTCACTACCAAAATGCCATCCACCCAACAAGCGAGTGGGGATAGTGTAGCCGCCAAACGTTCCTTCTTCCTCTATAAAACCGCCAAAGTTTGCATAATGGAACTCAGCACCTTCAGGATTACCCCAACGCCTCAGATTGGCACTCTCCAACCGCCCTTGATTATCAACCGTAAGAATTAGTTCCGTACTCTCCCCAAATCGGGTTAAACTAGCATGGGCATGAACTGCATCTGATGCCGTCCAGGATACATCTGGTTCACATAGAACAGAGGGTAACCAAAAAAGTTCCCCCAGCATTCGCCCGACAGCCGATCGCGTGGTATCATCACCCGAAGCCGTTACCACCGGAAACAGCCCTAACAGCTTCCACCGCATCGCCCCAACGCCATCCACAAGCCGATCCGAACCCCAAATCGGTAAACCCTTCATCCGTACCGCCGCCCGCCAGATAAAACCTCGACGCCAACAGATGACTTGTTCTGCGGTAAAAGGAAGCCAACCCCGCAGTTTGATTTCGCCATGCATCCGCAGTCGCACCGCAGAGGCTAATTTTGTTCCTGGCGCGATCGCATGGTTCAGATAGCCTTGTACCGCATCAGGAAGCCCTACCACTTGATCGGGTTGAAAAACTTGCTCGCTGGGTGGCGTTGACTCCCATAACTCGTCCAGGGAAACCGCTTTACTCATACTTACCTTCAACCCCGATACTTAAAAACAATTGTCCGGATTAATCTTTATAACCCAGTATTTATTGTCAGCGAAGCAAACCTATTTATCAGGTTACTGCAGGAACGAGGAACCCTATTCTAATACTACACAAACCTTCCCTCTTCCCCAATTACAAATCACCAGGTTGCAATCCACCCAGTTATAAACCCAGCGCATCAAGTTGGTGTTTATAACGGCTAGTCCTGTTGAGATTGTACCAATGTCACATCAAAACTTATCCAGCCATCACCGAAAACTCACCCGACGCTCATTTCTCGTCCTTGGTGGTGCGGCTTTCGCCCAAGGGTTAGGACTTATTTCTCCAGTCGCCGCCGAGTCTGTCAGTCTTCGGCGCAGTACGATTCTCGGAGTTCCCCTGTATCAAACCCACATTGATTTGACAAACCCAAATACCTTTATCGCCATTGGCTTAGCTAATAATTCCACTCTGGGAAATCATCAAGGGACGATTGGTGAGGAATCTTTTGGTAATATGGTTAGCCGCTATCATGCTGCTATCGTTGCGAATGGCACATTTTTTAGTAAGCAAGATCCAAAACGGCTGATGGGAAATATAGTATCAGCCGGGATGTTTCTTAAATACAGTCCCTGGGAAAATTATGGTACAACACTGGGATTGCGGGTGGGAAACCAACCGGAATTGGTGACAGCGCGAGTGGATGGAACACCTGATTGGGGTCAACATTGGTTTTCGCTGACAGGGGGACCAAGACTTTTGAGACAAGGGAAAGTTTGGTTAGCGCCGCGTAGTGAAGGATTTACTGATCCGCGTGTTATGGGTGTAGCCCATCGCTGTGCGATCGGGTTCCCAGCCAGTGGGAAAAAATTAATCTTGGTCACGTTTTTAGTCCCCTTACCTTTATGGCGAGAAGCGAAGGTAATGCGGGCAATTGGGTGTAGTGAGGCGATGAATTTAGATGGCGGATCATCTAGCGCATTATACCACAGGGGGAGGATTTTGGTGAATCCAAAACGAACGCTCACGAACGCAATTGTGGTGTATGATTCCCATCATCCAGCACCGACATTTTTGCGAGAGACTTGGCAAAAGTTTCAACGAGGAGAACGACCGATCATTCCTCAGTTATTCAGAGTTTGAATGGTTTAGAAATAAACGGCGGTTGCCACTGGATGATCCCCCCCTAACCCCCCCTTCAAAAGGGGGGGGGAACCTCTTGCTCCCCCCTTGTTAAGGGGGGCTGGGGGGGATCGACTACCGCCACATCATGGACATCCAAGTCCCCGGTAACATAACCCACTTGCGGCACATAAAGACAGTCATACCCGTTGTGAACTTGTCCCGCTTCTAGAACATTTTAAAATCGCCATAACTGAATCTTCATAAATAAGACTTTGATTTAACAACTTATTGCTAAAAATTACATTTATTTAACTAAGATTTGGCATCTAGAACTCTGAATGTCGAAACCGTGGAATCACCAGTGAATTTTGAATCAGGGCGGGTTTAGTCAAGTTATCCGTTTTTGCCAAACATTATCCGTAAAACCCGCCCCTACACGATAAAACTTGGTTTTAGTATGTATATCCCGTTTAACGAATTATTTTATACAAAACTATAGTCAATTTTCATTGTGCCTTCTATGAAGTTGTAGCTTGAGCGATCGCAGAAAGTTTTAACCAGGATGGATAACTCCCCTCTGCCTTAATCTGCTGGATTTGCTCCTGGGAAATCGGCAGATTCAGACGCCCTGCAACAGCTTGGACAATATCGCCTCGGTCAATAACCCCCGCGATCGCGCCGGCGGGAGAAAGTACGGTAATATGCTTTAGCTGACAGGTTTCGAGAGTCTTAATCACCTCTATTAACGGGGTTTTCTCCTCGACTGTGGCAATCTCCGATAACGGGTGAACCAGACTCTCCAGGGACTCCGTTTCCCAGCGACTGCGTTCGATTGTTTGTAAATCTTGAATCTTGACTAAACCGCGATAACGTCCCTCCGACGCGGCATAATAGGGCTTATGCGTCTGAATATCTGCCAGAATGTACTCATCCGCCAAAGACCGTAAGCTCATTGTGGCATCCAGGACACGAAAATCGCGGGTCATGGCATCAGAGGCTTGAAGCTGGAGTAAGATTTCTTGTAAGATTGTCAGGCGATCATAAGCATTGGCATTGCGATACACAAAAGAGCCAATCAACGCCAACCACAGGAGAGTCCAGACTCCAGTTAATAACGCCAGTCCTACAGATAGCGCGATCGCGAAAAAGCCAATCAGTTTCCCCGCCTGTGCAGCCCAACGCACCCCGCGCAAGCGATTCCCCGTCAGCTTCCAGATTGCCGCTTTGAGAACTTGTCCACCATCAAGGGGTAATCCAGGGATTAAATTAAATAGGGCTAATACCAGATTAATTCTTGCCAGATCCGCCGCCACCAGATATCCCAGATTTTCCGTCGGCAGTGCCTGAGTTAACCCATAGAATAGACCAAAAAGGCAGAGGCTAACCAGAGGACCTGCGATCGCGACTTGAAAAGCATCACCCGGAGTCTGGGATTCCCGATCAATCGCCGCCACGCCGCCAAAGATAAACAGAGTAATCGAATTTACCTTAATTCCCTGCGATCGCGCCACTAAACTATGCCCCAGTTCATGCAATAACACTGAGGCAAACAATAATAGCGCCATCACCAACCCCAGACTCCAGGCGGAAATTGACTGAAAACTCCCATCGAAATTCCCCGCCTTAATGAAGGTGACTAGGGCTAAGATAAAAAACCACGATGGGTCAATAAAGAATGGTATTCCGAATAAGGAGCCAATTCGCCAATTTGACTGTACCAACGTTTTTCTTCCTGTGCGTTTACCTAGACTAGTGCAAGAAGGCAGAAATAACTGAACAGTTAACAGCTCCCCCTGCTCCCCCTGCTCCCCCTGCTCCCCCTGCTCCCCCTGCTTCCCCTGCTCCCCCTGCTCCCCCTGCTCCCCCTGCTCCCCCTGCTTTAACAGCATAGACAAAGCTGCTCAAGGACTTCCGCCGCGCTGCACTAGGGGGTTGCCGTATTCTACGATATCAGCTTTTCGATCCCCGACTGATTCAAGAAGCCGGGGATCTGAGCCTCCCAACTTAGAACGCTCCCGCGTTCGTCAATCCCAAGATCACACCCGCGCCAATAAGATGACCCAAACTAGCCGTCGCCAACAGTTCGGTTACACCGAAACGCTTGAAAATGGCAGGTTTAGGCAGAGGTAAATCGGGTCCTACGCCAGGATTCTGAATCGCGTAGTAACCTACAACAATTGCCACCAGGTTACAGATAATCATCACTAGCCCAACGGTGGGTGTCCATGAGGGGGTTGGAGGTACAGTGGATTGAACCCCTGCGAATGTTATGTTAAGCATTGTATATTCTCCTTTTCTTGATCAACAGACACAAGTGAACAAATAATAAAAAATTCTGGGGAGAAAATTAACAAAATGTTTTAATATTTAACAATTTGCCGATAAAAGGAGAACATTGCTATCGATGCGGGTAAAAATTTGCGGCATTACCAAACCAGAACAAGGACAAGCGATCGCGCAAATGGGTGCAACCGCCCTAGGATTCATTTGTGTCCAGGCTTCTCCCCGTTATGTTACCCCCCATCAAATCGGATCGATTGTAGACTCGTTGACGATATCGGTGGATACTGTCGGCGTATTTGCCAACGCCTCCGTTAAAGAAATCTGCGCCACGGTTACCTCAGGGAGATTGAGTGCCATCCAACTCCATGGTAATGAATCCCCCGAATTTTGCACCCAACTGCGGCAATTCTTACCTGAGATTGAAATGATCAAAGCCCTGAGGGTGAAAACCCCGGATGATTTACACTTAGCCTATCGCTATGTCAATTACGTCGATACCTTGTTACTGGATGCTTACCATCCCCAGATGCTAGGGGGTACGGGTAAGACTCTCGACTGGGAAACCCTGGCTGAATTTCATCCCCCTTTACCGTGGTTTCTGGCTGGCGGCTTAACCCCAGAAAACATTCTCGAAGCGCTGAAACGATTGCACCCCAATGGGATTGATGTATCGAGTGGTGTTGAGCGATCTCCCGGAGATAAAGATTTGGATAAAGTCGCTTTACTGTTTCAACAAATTCTCTGAAAGCCCCCCTTTTTAAGGGGGGTTGGGGGGATCTCTCTTACCGCATATTTGAACCGCAGGCTAATCTGGAGTTGGGTTTCGTTCCTCAACCCAACCTACAAAGATGACATACTCCCTTTTTCAGGGGGGTTGGGGGGATCTCTCTTACCGCATGCACCCCCAAGAGTTCAGATTATGCCAAATCAAAGAGTAAAACTTCAGCATCGGTTGTCGCCGCTATCACCACATCTGTTTCCTCACTCAAAGCCGCACCATCACCTGACTCTAAAGCTAACCCATTCACCGTAACCGTACCTCGCGCTACCTGTAGCCAACCATAACGTTGAGGTGCCAGAGAATGAGTGACGCGATCGCCCTTTGTCAAGATGGCTGCATATAAGTTTACATCCTGATGAATTGTTAGGGATTTTTCTCTCCCATCACCTGAAGCAATTAAATGAAACTGTCCGGGATGCTTGGCGATGCCAAAGTTATGCTGTTCATAGCTAGGATTATGTCCATTTTTATCGGGTAAAATCCAAATTTGTAAGAACTGAACTGAGTCTGTCTTTGAATGATTAAATTCACTATGGCGGATACCTGTACCCGCACTGATCCGTTGTACATCACCAGGATAAATCACGGAACCATTTCCCATACTATCTTTATGTTCTAGCGCTCCATCTAAAACATAGGTAATGATTTCCATGTCCCGATGTCCGTGAGTACCAAATCCTGCACCCGGACTAACCTGATCCTGATTCATAACCCGCAGGGTACGAAATCCCATAGCGTTCGGATCGTAATAGTTAGCAAATGAAAAGGTGTGATAGGTGTCTAACCAACCATGATGAGCATGTCCTCGTTCTTGAGATTTGCGAATATTAATCATTTGTCCTTTGTCCTTTTGCTTATCAGTGTTTTCTCAAAACATTAGATTTTGTATAGTTCAACTATAAAACCCATACAGCTATTATGGGAAGTATGCACTTTAAAGTAAGTTAGTTACCAAAAAGATACTATGGCAACCAAAAGCGTAGAGAGTGAACGCGCCACTTGTCCTGTAGAACGCACACTAGAGGTTATTGGCGGTCGTTGGAAAGTCTTGATTCTGCGGGAATTATTTGAAGAGGTGAAGCGTTTTGGTCAGTTACATCGGGCTTTACATGGTATTACCCAGAAAATGCTGACGCAACAATTGCGAGAACTGGAAGCCGATGGTATTGTACATCGGCAGGTTTATCTGCAAGTTCCGCCAAAAGTTGAGTATTCTTTGACACCATTAGGCGAGAGTCTCAACCCGATTCTTGAGGCGATGCATGAATGGGGGGTAAAACATCTAGATTGGGATGATCAAAAACAGAGGTAAGTTAAGCCAGAAAACAAAATTCCGGAACCTAAAGCTTACTAGGGGAAGTTTTTTAACCCGTTTTCAACTCTTATCCAGTCAGCTTTAGCTGACTTTATCGTTGACCCTTGGGTTTCAACCCCAGACGGTTTAACTGACGTGGGTGATTAATTGAGTTAAACGTTTGTAGTTATTCAAGGGAATGTTTATGGCGCTAAAGCGCAACTACAAACGAGTGATATTTAATTAAGTTAAACGGTTGTAGTTATTCAAGCGAACTTTTATGGCGCTAAAGCGCTTACTACAAACGGCGTTTAAGGTATTGCTTCAGCCAACCCCATACTAATCAACCTAAAGGCAATATGTTGAACCTGTTCTACGGGAAATTTTAGATGTTGGGCAATGGCATGAAGAGATACAGCCCCTTTACTATACTGCCAAATTTGCCATTCTAATGTATCTAGCCGATAGGAAGGATAACCGGCAATTGTACTGAGTAAACCGTGATTCGGATCAGGTAATTTAGCCGCCAAAATATCCCAATTGGGTAAAACACGCAATCCCATTAAAGTTGCTTCTGTCGCCGGAATACTTAACCCGGTCATTTCTTGAGTGGGAATTACAGCCATGGAATCAAATCGAAAAGAACCATCTTGCAGTTGAAAAAGCACAGACAATTGCTGCAACAGTTGAATTTGAAACAGTTGTTCTAAATTTAAGCGAGTTAAAACCCCTTGTTCTTTTAAACATACGCCTAATGGCTGATTGACAGGACAACACCATTGAACCAGTTTAGTTAACACGCGATCGCTAACCAATTTACATTTGGCAATAAGGGAGATTAACCCTTGCCCATCTCGCCGATGCGCCGCCGCGACAATGTGACCCTGTTTGACCCAGATGTAGTAAGTCACAGTAGCTGGAGAAAAAGCACGAATCGTCAGCAGTCCCGTTCTTTTGCCCTTTTCAAGTAACTGAAAAATCTCAGGTAAGGATACGTCACTTAAAGTACCGATAATGCCCATCATTGTAATCACTAAGGCACTTGCCTTATCAACTTGTTTCTTGCAGTTTGCCCTTACTCCCCAAATAATACAACGCAAGATCACAAGTTAAGTTCACAACTTAACGACTAACTTGGTGATGTTGATGGAAAATTCGGCGGGTTCAGGTAAAGCGTTCACCGTTTTTTCACGTTTTCCGCTTAAAATAAACGGTTTAACCAAATTCTGACTTTTAACCTGAATGCCACGAAGACATCAGCCTCCCCAGCGTCAACGGGGAGTTATTCTTTCCGTTCAAGGTTGGCAACGCCTAAATGCAGCGCAGCGCAAATCAGTATTTCAAGATAATGGGGGCAAACCCTACACCCTGGAACAATTAAGTGAACGTACCCATTTAAGTCCAAACACCCTGATCAAGGTACGACGGCGCACAATACCTGTTGATCGCAAAACGTTGATGTCTTATTTCAGCGCCTTTGATCTGACGCTTAATCCTAAGGATTATACCAAAGCAGACAGCAAATCATCTAATTATGATCAAGTTCCGCTCAAAAGTCCAGTCCCTCTCGATTCTCCCTTTTATATCGAACGTCTGCCCATTGAATCCCTTTGTCACCAAACCCTGGTGCAACCGGGGAGTTCCATCCAAATTGTTGCCCCTAAACAGATGGGTAAAACCTCTCTGATGACGCGCATCCTTCAGCAAGCTAGAGAGGAAGGCTTTGATACAATCGCCTTAAATCTTCAACTAGCAGAGTCCTCGATATTCCGTGATTTAAATCGATTCCTGCAATGGTTCTGCGCGGTTGTGACACGGGGGTTGGATTTACCTCATCAAGTGCCAATCTATTGGGATGATATATATGGCGGAAATGCCAACAGCACCTATTACTTTGAAACCTATCTATTACCAAAACTCGGTAATCCCTTGGTTTTGGCATTAGACGACGCTGATGTGCTATTTAACTATCCAGAAATTGCTAGTGAATTTTTTCGTTTGCTGCAAACCTGGGGTGAAAAAGCCAGCTATGGGGATAGATGTAGCCAGATTTGGCAAAACCTGCGCCTAGTGATTGTGCATTCTACTGAAGTTTACGCCATGTCTGGGATTAATTCTATAGAGTTTACAGCAGATGTATCGATTCAGTTGCCAGAGTTTACCAGGGAACAAGTCCAAGATTTAGTGATTCGCCATGGATTCAGTTGGCAACCCCAGCAGGTCAAGCAATTGTATCAGCTTTTAGGGGGTCATCCTTATCTTGTCCAGCTAACTTTAAATGCGATTAAAACAGAAAAGATTCCCATTGACCAATTCTTGGCAACCGTTACAGGGGAAACAGACATTTATCGGGAGCATTTGCACCAGTGCTTATGGTATCTCCATCATGATCCAGAACTGATGAGTGCCTTGATGCAAGTGGTTAATTCATCAACACCTGTAGAATTTGATCCCATTATTACCGCTCGCTTGCAGAATTTGGGACTGGTGCGGGTTGATCAGGGCAAGGTTAGTCTGCCTTGTCAATTGTATCACCAGTATTTTCGCGATCGCCTAAAACCGCTTGGCTTGAAATTATCCCCAGAAACCCACCCAGCTAGCCTGGTGGTGATTGAGGGGGTCAACTTAACCACTAACCTGCTGGCGCATCCGGAAAATACTTTTAATCAACTTTACCAAGACTTGCAATTGTTTGTCCAGCTTGCTCAAGAATTTGACGGCAAAATTCTCAAATCAATTGATCAGGGAATGTTAATCCTGTTTCCCAGTTCCCTGAAAGCGGTTAACTTTGCCCAAGAGATTCAATTAACCCTTCAATCAGCCATTCAAAGGGACTCAAATCCAGAACTCTATTATCGGATTGGCATCCATTGGGAAGATGTTATTTTTTGTTACACAGGCGTTAGTGAACCCGGTGTCAAAATTGCCCATCATCTCACCGCAGAAGCCCCTCCTGGCGGGATTTGTATGTCTCATAGCGTTTATGAGGCGATCGCGAACCATCTACCCCAGCCACCGCAACCGATGGGACAGCGACAATTTGAGGAAAGCGAAAAACCAATCGCCCTTTATCAACTAATTTTTTAATTAAAATAAGCATTTTGGTAGTGCCAAAACCCTTGATATACCGTAGGGTGGGCAATGCCCACCAGCCTTAATTCAGTGGCATTCATCGTATATCTCGTGAGACTCTACCCTCAGCGAAGCAGGGTAGAGAGGGATAGAGGTCAAATCGACCCTTTCAATAAGGGGAGATTTGACAATCCAGTTGTAGGCACGACGATTAACCCCGTGCTTCGCTGCAACAACTGAACTTTCTTGGCAGTAAACTGCCCAAGTCTTTTCCAGCTAGCATCGCTAACTGAAACCTGCTTCTCAGTGTCTCCAGAACACCAGCCGATGTAAGCCTTTCCAGCTTTTTCAGCTAAAACCTTGTCGCCCTTTCTGAACCCATGACGGGTAACTGTACCGCCATACTTGCGCCGTTTACCACCCTTGGATGGAACGCACAAGTGTAATTGTCTGCGGCTAATTGGTGGTCTGCGGATTACTGCAAATGGCGCAGGTGTGATTTGAACATCACCACACCAGTTGCCATATTTAGCCTGATTAGAGTGCCATTCTCGCCATTGTGTAAACTCAAACGCGGCTAGGGTCACACCATCAACGGCGTGTGTCGCTGGTGTAGAGCAAGCTTTGTTTTTCTTGTCTTTGGCTAATCCTAGCCACTGTCTAAGTTGGCTAGTTCCATTACCATCCCTTTGCCATCCTTGGTGGGTTGTCACTGGAGCTAGTTTAGACAACCAAGTCAACATTTGTTTTTGACCGACCATGACTGGAGAGAAGCCAACGCCAGACCGAGCCGATTTACGACCACTGGTTCTGTCTACGTCAGCCATAACCAACTCATAATGAATGGCGCTGACGGGGAACAACTTAAACATCTCTTTGACTACCCGTAACTCTAACTGTCTATTGGCTCGAATTGAGGGAGGTAGTTTGGCTTGCTTGCGATTATCAAACCGCTTTTGACGATGACACCGCTCAGAGTAGGGTAACTTTCGGTTAATCCGCCTTCCTCGTCTGCAAAGGCGCATAACCCGCCGTAACTCCATCCGCTCTTTAACTGTTTTGAACGGTAGGACTAAATGAGCCATCCAAAGGGTAGCAAGGCTCGATTGAACGGCGGCGCCTGAGTAACACTTGCCGGAGTCTATACCTATGGCTATCGGCTGAGTATCCTCCTCTGTTTCAAAGGTTAACTGAATGGCAAAACATCCTAAGTCGTTGTGTGAAATTTTGGCTTTACCTTCTTTTAACCAACGTCTAGCTCTACTAGCTTTGGTTGGCATTAATGGCTTGCCCGATTTTGATAGAACTGGTACTCGTAGCATGGTGATAAACCTCACGAGTGAAAGTGTGTAGTCCCTTCCCGCATCTAAACCAAGATGTCCTAACTGAATAGCGACTCGACAAAAAGCCTTAAAGATAACTTGGACTAGGGAAGTATCCAAGAGTTTGTACCAGGTTTAGACTCTATGCGGTATTCAACGGTTTAAAGGGTCCGTTTGTCCGGCAATCCCTGACTTCAAGCGTTAGCTAAGTCAGGGTTGTTGAAACTAAACTCAAGGAAGCGTTCTTTTCATTTTGAGAAGTCCGTTTACCCTTGAGGATCATTTTTACACCCCCTTTAGGCGCCAGTACAACACCTCGACGTTGAGGTTTTACAGGTCGATTCTCAGCTAATTCCAGTTCGTAGGATGACACAATTTTGGCTAAAGCTAACTTGAGTTCAAACTGGGCTAACGCCTCACCCATACAACGACGGGTTCCACCCCCAAAGGGAATAAATTCAGATGGAGAAAACTGACGTTCGAGAAATCGTTCGGGCTTAAACGTTTTCGGTTCTGGATAGAGATCCTCACGCTGATGGGTAAGATACAAGCAACCCATGAGTATTGTCCCTGTATCTAACTGATGTCCGAATAACTCAATCGGTTCTTGTACTACCCTGGGGAAACTTAACATCGCAATGGAATGAATCCGTAGCGTTTCATTACACACAGCAGTCAAATAAGGGAGTCGGAAAATACTTAGAGGATCAGGTGTATCTCCTAAGCTATTCAACTCCTGAATTAGTTTTTCTCGAACTTCAGGGTAACGATGAATCCAATATAATCCCCAAGCCATTGCCAGTGCTGTTGTATCATGACCCGCTAACAAAAATGTAAGCAATTCATCGCGCAACTCTTGATCAGTCATGCCTTGACCAGCTTCATCTCGAACCGATATGAGTAGAGAAAGGATATCCGTTCGATTTGGATCAGGGTTTTGACGACGTTCGCTAATTTCAGCATAAAGCAAATTATCCAGTTGCTTCTGCAAGTATAAAAAGTATCCCCAAGGACTCCATACCCCCCAATTTTTTTGCAGGGATGAAAAAAATAGCAAACTGGCAGTTAAGGGAGAATTCAAGAAATTGAGTAAACTCCGAGATTTTTGGATAATCTGTTCACACCGTTCTCCGTCATAGAGTCCAAATATCACTTGCATAATCACCTTTATGGTGATCATTTGGGTAACATCAAGGGCTTTAAATGGTTTATCCAGGGGAAGTTGATGGATCACTTTCTCTGTGAGTTGACCAATTAACTTCCCATAGACTTGCATACGATCTCCATGAAACGAAGGCATCAAAAGTTTTCGCTCTCGTTTGTGGCTTTCCCCGTCTAACAGAAGTAGAGAGTATTGACCGACTAAAGGTTGTATTAATGTATTCAAATGACCGGGAGCTGTTAACTTCTGTCTATCATTGATTAAAATTTGCTGTAAGGCTTGGGGATGGTGGACAAAAACAAAGGGTTTTTCCGAGCTAATCCGAGCCGTGAATAGGTCAGGATGACGCTGGGCAGCACTCTCCATATAACCAACCGGATCAAAAACCCATTGTAGCTTTTGCCAGAGAGCAGGCGTTTTTAACTCGTTAACGAATTTCATAATTAACGAAGAATTCTTAAAAGATTAGTTTAAACTATAGCAGTTTTATGTGCCAACAGAAAATTGTTTCCCCTAAGAAGCGCTAAGGGCGGCAAGTGGAGCCTCGTTCATCGTACCATAATTACTGTTAATTGAGTTAAACCCCTAGGGATTCTATCGGCTGGGGTTTTCTGAAAGTCTGTGACATGCCAGAGCGACGCACCCTATCAATCGTTTTCGGCAAAACCCCAACTAACTGAGCAATCACCTCATCTGAGAGTTCATCAATAAGCTGGGCGTCGAAATATTTATAGAGTAAACTTAATAAGATTTTGGCACGGTGTAGCGGCACATAAGTTGTCATGGCATGTTGAGTAAACAAAATCCAGCGCTGACGTAATAGATAAGCTTTCTGGCGTTCGTACCGCGATTCAGGATACACTAACGAAAGCGTACCAATGGGAATCACTCGCGTGCAATCTGCATCGAAAAGTCCACCAACGGCAGCACCAGGACCGGCAAGTTCTGCATGATGACGATGACGTATAATTATAGCATTACCATGAGTACTATTTACCCTGAGGAGTTGTCCTGTTTTTAACTGACTCAGGATTTCAGTCGGTTGAATAATGGGTTTGCGGATTAGGGCTAGCTCTGTCATGGCATCTCAAAAAAATCGGCTTACTATCTCCGATGATTAGTTATAGATATTCAAGGGATAAGATTTGGTTAAAATTGTTACGCCGTTAAACGTAGCAGACATTGAGCCAAGTACATTTTGCACCCACAGCGAAGGAAGACAAATCAGTATAAATTAAACCCTTGTTAAACGGACAGATTATTAGGCTGTTGATGTGACTAAGCTGTTGTCCCTTCAAACCACCTATTTAGATTTTGGCAAAGTGAACAGGGAACAAGCAATAGGTAATTTAAATATGTCTTAGCCGACCTAAATTGTTATTCTTACCTTTTTAATGAGTATAACAACTCACTTATTATTTTAAGCGACACTCAACAGAATAGTCGGGTAATTGCTGAATTCTCATGTAAAGAGTTGATGAAGAAGGTAGAGGATTACCAGGTAGAAGGCTCCAAGGCATAAGAATTGATTGGATGGGGATGGAAACCCTTGCCCTATCCATCCCATCGCCGCCTTATCAGGACGGCATGGGGCTTCCAGAATGACGAATGACCCTGTCAATATTCAACGAAGCGTGGGGAATAGGCAAGCGATCCTAGTAAAGTGAAGAAAGACTCAAACAGATACACCCCTCGTTGAATAGGGAAATAACCGCATAAATACTCATGGCACCAGAAAGAATTGTTCTCCTATCGAGCCGAGAAATCGAAAAAATGCGTCAAGCTGGACGCTTAGCCGCCAAACTCCTGGATCACATTGAACCCATGATTCAGCCAGGGGTGAGTACTTTGGAACTTAATGATGAAGCCGAACGCTGGACTCAAGAAAATGGAGCAAAAAGCGCTCCTCTGGGGTATCATGACTTTCCCCGGTCAATTTGTACCAGTATCAATGAAGTCGTCTGTCACGGTATCCCCAGTGCTAAACAAATTCTCCAAGATGGGGATATTATCAATATTGACGTGACCCCGATTCTGGATGGATTTCACGGGGATACGTCTCGAACCTTCTTTGTCGGTACACCTTCACCCACCGCCAAAAAACTGGTTGAAGTCACCTACGAATGTATGATGCGGGGAATCGCCGCCGTGAAACCCGGAAATCGCATTGGTGATATTGGGGCTGCTATTCAGGAATACGCCGAAGCTCATGGTTTCTCTGTGGTGCGAGATTTTGTCGGACACGGTATTAATCGGATATTTCATACGGCTCCCCAGGTTCCTCACTATGGTACTCGCGGTAAAGGAAAGCGTCTACGTCCCGGTATGGTATTCACCATTGAACCCATGATTAATGAAGGGACATGGGAAGTGGAAATTATGGCGGATAAATGGACAGCTCTGACTAAAGATCGTAAGCTTTCGGCTCAATTTGAGCATACGATAGCTGTCACGCAAGAGGGGGTAGAGATTCTCACGTTACCAGAACAGATTTCCCAAATGAAATCGGCGTGATGCATGGGATGGGGGAGCATTCGTAGGGGCTCTCGCATTTGCGCCCAGATGTCTCGGTTTTATGCCAACACGCATAGCGCAAATGCGAGAGCCCAATCCCCAATCGCCAATCGCCAATCGCCAATCGCCAATCCCCAATCGCCAATCGCCAATCGCCAATCGCCAATCCCCAATCCCCAGTCGCCCCTTTGTGATATTTATCACTCTTATGCATTGCTTTACGTCAGGTGTCGGCGATTCTCCTGTCACGCTTAAAGCGGATTTTAGTTTAGCCTTTAGTGCGATCACGTTCACTATATTTTAAGATTTAGTTCAATTACATTTTCCCCGAAATGCTAGAAAATTGCAAAGTCAATTTATCGGGGATATAACAGTATGCAGCTTGCTTATTTCTGTATCGGTAAAGAACCCATAAAGCCTTATGTCTATCATATCCAAAACAATCGATTGAGAAAATATAGATCGATAAAAATGACGGCTGAGGAGCTGCTGCAGCGGTATGCATCAGGACAACGGGATTTTCAATGTGTCAATTTGAGTGAAGAAATTCTGAGTTGGGCAGATTTGACGGGAGCGGATTTAAGTGGGGCAAATTTGAGTGGGGTAATTTTGAACTGGGCTACCCTCAGTCGCGTTAAGTTGAGATGTGCAAACTTGAGCAACTCTGACTTAAATTGGGCTAACTTAGAACAGACAGATTTACAGGGGGCAAATTTGAGTGGCGCAGATGTGAGTGCGACTAATCTTAATGGAGCAGATTGGAGTGGGGCAATTATGCCTGATGGTACAATCTGGTCTGAACAACATGTTCGTCAAGATTCCCGGTTTCTCTCCTGGTTGGTTAGACTATTCAGGCAAGAAAACAATCGCAATTTTTGATTAAAATTTGCTCCTGAATGCCTATTTGTGTAGTATAATTTCAAGGTTAGAATACTACTCGGTCAGCGTCTAATTTTTTCCCGGATCTGGGAAAAGGGCGGGCGCGAGTCAAGTTCTCAGTTGGTGGCAAAAGGTTATGGGTAAAACCCGCCCCTACGCTTGAACACAATTTGATATTACTTTCCCCGCTCTCCATTTTTGCCAAACCAGGTATCTTGCCATGCACTACCCACGCCTTGAATAACCCCCCTAAGAATTAAACCAATACCTCTTCCTAAGACTTGCGTCAAAACATAAACCACGCCTTTGCCAACCCAGCCAACTATACCCCGCAAACGCGGCGCGATCGCATCCCGGATTTCATAGGCGATGGTTACGGCTAATTGAGTACCCTGTAGCTCTTCTAACTCTTGACGCCGAGGGGAATAAATTGCTACTTTTTTTATCCCAATATCGCTCAAGACAAACAAATTGTAGCGACTCTCAAAAATAGATCTGGGTTCATCTACTAATTCGTCCCGTCGATATTTCCAGGATAAATTATTCCTAAATCTAGTAATTTCTCGTGAAGATATCAACCGTTTATCATAAAAGTTATGTTTAACTATTTCAACATCCGAAAATGAATTTAACAGCGGCTGAATTACACCATTAGCGACTTGAATAATCAGATTTTGTAATAACAGTTCTGCCCGCGCCATGGCTTCTGGTGTATGAGCCGGATAGGACACATTATCAATCATTAACGGAGATTCAAATAGCCGATTGGCTACTAACTCAATCACTAAAGGAATTTTATCCAAAATAGCCCTTTGCACAATATCCCGATTTTGCCGCAAAATATCAACCATTTCTATCGTTTGATTGCCCACGGCTAAGGTCGAGTATTGACCAAAAAAGTCAGTTAAAGAAACATGCCACAAATCATGCAACAAGCGCGATCGCTTCTGGATCAATTGCTCCCTAGTCACCTGGGAAAAGCGCAAGGCATCTAGCATCTCCTCAAACTTGTAAAGAACGGTACGGAGTAATTCCCGGCGTCTTTCTACTTGCAGAATATCAATTTCTAAGGGAGTGTTGGTCAAATTTGCCAAACTTGAATCCAGTTTGGTTAATGTCATCCCTTGGGGGGTCGAGGGTTGAAACTGCAACGCCTCAGAGGAGGTTTTGGATAAGGCACTTGTAGAGGATTGGCGCAGAGAATTTTGGGGGACAGGAGGACGAGGAGATGAAGAGGTTAAACGGGGTAAAGGTTCGGCATAATTATTATCAGATGGTACAATTGCGCCATCTGTGGGTAAAAGCTGATTTACGATCCACCGGGCTGTCAATAATTCTCGGCGGCGTCCCGTCCAAAATAACCAATCGAGGCGGGATAAATTACCCTGTTGGAGTTGCGCGGTTACCTGTCTTAAAGCCGCTTCAATTTGTTGTAATCCTGACTGGCGTAATTGGTTATGCCAACGTGGGGGAGGTAATGAATGGGTTGGGATGGGTAACATTTGCCAATAGGATTGACCCGCTTTAACTTGTCCTATGGCTTCCACAATTAAGGTGATGGCACATCCTTTAGCACAGTAGCCTTCTACTCCTAAGCCTTTGGCGGCGGCAAGCTGATTGGGTTCAGATGGGGCACTTAGCAGTAAGATGGGTAGGTCGGGATAATCGGTCTTGAGTTGCTGGCATAAGGATAGTCCGGTTAGGGGACTCCCCAGCGATCGCCCTAATGCCAAGTCTAAAATGATTAAATTAACTTGTGCTTGGGGTAGTAAGGTAGTTAAGCGTTCTAGTGCTGCCGTTGCTGTATCAACCTCAGCAACAACTTCTAAATCAGCAAAAGCTGCCAACGCAGTGACTAAACCTAATCGGAAAATTGGGTCATCGTCAATGAGTAGGATTTGAGTAGATTGATTTGTCATTTGTCATTGGTTAGGGAATTGGGATTTCCAAAAAGCGATCGCGGCTTGGGCTTGTTGGTAGAGCGCTCGTTCTGGGGGAATCTGGGCGGCGGTGGCGATGGCGGCGTCAAATCGTCCTTGGGCGGCTAGGGCGGCGGCGGCTTCGAGGATGGGACGATCTTGGGCGGTTTGGATTTGGGCAACCCATTGGGCGATCGCAGCTTGAGATTCAGCATACAGCATTCGACCCGGACGAATTTGATTGGCAGTGGAAATGGCGGCGATTAAATCCCGGCGTTGGGCGAAGGCGCGGGCTAAATCGAGGATGGGTTGATCTTCTAGGGTTTCGATTTGGCGATTCCATTTCGCGATCGCGCTTTGGGCTTCGATGCGTAAGGGTTGACCTAGCTCAATTTTACGGGCTTGGGCGACGGCGGCGTTTAACTGATCAATGGTGTTACCTGCTGCAAGTTGTTGGGCAATTCTGAGGGTATTACGATCATCGATTTGTTGAATCTGTTTGCGCCACTGGGCAATGTATGTCTGTGATCTGATGCGTTGGGGGCGAGTGGGTGTAATTAGGGTAGCTTGTTCGATTGCCATCTGTAGCAGGGGGCGTTGCTCGAAACTGGCAGTCATTTGGGCAAGACTTAACTGGAGGCGATCTTGCAGCTGAGCCTCCCACTGAACCGCTTGGGCGGCGGCTGGCTTTTGCACCGGACTTTTAGCATCGAGTTGGCGAACGGCGGTTAAGGCATCAATGAAGGCGAGGATGGTGTTTTGTTGCACCAGTTTGCCCGCCCGCCCTAAGCGTAACCAATCTTGAGCCTCTTGATACAGAGAAGTATTAATCGGAATCCCTTGGGCAATATCAATAACCCCCTGATAATCCTGATTTTGGCAGCGAGCGGCAGCAATTTGGAGTAACGTGCGACTCCAATTCGACAGATCACTCTGAGCTTGAGCTTTAATATAGCTGTTAGGATCAACCTTTGCCGCCAACGCGATCGCAAGTTTAATCTGGCTCAGTTGATTCGATTTGGCTAAATCCCGTGCCTCTTGCAGTTGTGTCCAAGCCTCTTTTTCCGCCGCCAACTGTTTCATCAGGCTATCATAGCGGGATACACTCCAGTAGGGGTCATTCAGGCGTGACAGTTGAGTCATTAGCTGAGCCGCCTGCTGCCAGTTTTGAACTTTCAGGGCATCTTGAAACTGACTGACAATTGCCTGAGCCTGTATTCGTTCCTGTTTCCAGGTGGCGATTTGGGCTTGAGCTTCAGGATACAGGGGACTACTTACGGGAATTTGCATCGCCATGTTCAGGGCATCACCATAGTTTCCCTGATTCAGAGTGTCTCTGGCAAATTGCAGCACCATCTCGGACCATTCCCGCAGCAGTTCCTGCGCCTGGGGATAAAGAGAATGGTTTGGCGACCAATATTGGACGATCGCGATCGCCTCCAGGAGTTGCTCGAATTCCCCCGATTGGGCGGCAAGTTGAGCGCAGTATATTCGTTCGCTATCCGTGGATAAAGGAGAAATGCGCTCGCAATTGGCAGGGGGTGGCAGTTTAGTGAGTAATAGGATACCACCAATGACCATGCTTCCGATAACGGACACAATCATCAACCACAGCAAGGACCACTGCCAAAACTCACGTTGGCGGCGAACTCGGGCTGGGTTGGAGTGCCTGTCTGTTGCAACTTCGACGTTTGATTGTCCCGTTTCTGCTAAACTCGATGCCTTAGAGCCTCTTGCTAGTCGGATGACTAACTTATGTCCCCGAGGTGGGCGAGCAGGTTGGGAAGTATGGAGATGAAATCGGGGCAAGTCTCGTTTGGACACAGATAGAAAACAATTGATAATTCATTGTTCACCGTTTATTGTATTCCCGATTAACCACAAGGCAAGGGTGATTTGTACTTAGTCCAATAGAGTCCACAATAGGATGAGGAATCGTTTTGGAGTAGTTAGGGTGGCATGAGCCTGAGCATTCGCCATTGGCTAGCAGAACGCCACATTGAACTTGCCCAACTGGGACAGGATAACGCCCAGTTGGCGGGTATTGCGTTTCGTATTGCCCAAGACATGGAGGTCAAGAGTCTTAATCCCTTTGCGATTAGTGTCTTGACGGAAGTGTTGGAGTTACCGTTAACCGTCGCTTGGCAAGTGGCACCGATTTTGTCTCAGTTAACGGTGGGCTTGCTGCGGATTTTGAGTCGCAGGAAGCCATTACGCCGGAGTGAAGGCACCTGGCTGAGTTTTCAGGTGGCTTATCTGAACGCCTTACAAGGAATTTTAGAGCAAGAAGCCCAACTGCGAAGACCCTGGGTGAATCGCGCCCAAGTCCCGGCGTCACCGAATACCGATGAACCCCTGGTTGAGCCCCAATTGATCGCCCTGCTCAAAACCTTGCGCCCTGGACGACTCAGTGATTCCCAAGCCGAACAAGCCTTATCCTCTGTGGCGAATTCGTTTCTGGTGCAGCAGATGAATAATTTAGCGATCGCGTGGTTTGTCGCCAATGGGGCGGAGGAAACGGAAGCTAAGTTATTAACCCAACGGTTGAGTAATGGACTCCCGGGTCATTTACTCCGGGTGATTGCCGAAAATGCACTGCCCTTGGCGCAACTGCAAAAGTTTGTCCGGTTGGGTCATTTAAGTAATACACTCAACACTCCCCCAGAAGACGAGGATGAGGAGCAAGAGTTCTCGACTCCCCAATTGATGCTGGATTTGGATCGGGAATATTATCGGGCACAACTGTGTGTGTCCTTAAGTGAACCCTTATTCGCTGAACCGTTTTCCCTCAAGGAAATCTACGTTCCCCTGAAAGGGAGACGCCTTCCCGCCACGATTGGACAAGAAAACCGGGAACGGCGCCGCCAACAGGATCTAGATCATGCCTATCTGGCGGCGGCTTCCTCCCCACCGACGGATTTAATGGCATGGGTCATGGCTCAACTGAATGATAAGAATAGTATTGCCGTAATCGAAGCCGATGGCGGTTGTGGCAAGACCAGTTTCTGTCAGATGTTAGCCGCCCAGGTGGCGCAAGAGCTTTATCCGCAGTGGATGCCTGTAATTATTCGCCTGCGGGATGTTACCTTAGGTCAAACCTTGGAGCAAACCCTGGAGACGGCATTTCCGGTGGGACGGTTTACGGATACCGATGGTTGGTTTTCCCGCAGTTCTCCCCCTTGTTTGCTGATTTTAGATGGTTTGAATGAATTGCCTCGTTCTCCCCAGACTGAGCGTCACTTGTGGACGTTTATGGATCAGGTGATGCGATTCCATACCCAAATCAGTGGGTCGAGTTTTCCTCGTCACAAGATTATCCTGACGAGTCGTCCGATTACCTTAAATGGGGTGTTGGCTCGTAAATATCGCCATAGTAGTTTACCTCCCCTACAAAGCCGACTCCAGCGCATTGCCATTGAACCCATGGCGCAGGAGGAATTCCGTAAGTGGTTTCTCCAGTGGGCAAGACTGCAATCCAAGTCGATTGCCCAGTCGTATTTTAACTTCTTAAAACATGGCGGCGTGTTTCACCGGCAATCTCCGAATCCAGACTTGGTGGCGCTGCTGACTCGTCCCCTGATGCTGTATTTGGTGGGAATTTTAAATCGGGATGCCTTAATTGATGATCGCATCTTTAAAATGAGTCCGGCTGAGGTTAAGTTTGAAATCTATGACCGGATTTGTCGCTGGTTGCTGGGGGAACCGGCGAGTGGGAGTGGACCTTTATTAGAGTTAATTCGAGAAGGTTTTTCCCATGCGGGGCGTTCTCTAGAAGCGATCGCGAATCTCTTAGAAGGACGTTCCCCGCAAAAGTTACGCCGTCAAATGCATGGGACAGCACTGACGATTTTGCAAACGGGTCAAAATCAAGTGACGCAAACGGTGATCCAAAATCGGTTCCAGGCTCAGGAAATGACGCCGGAGTCTTTTACCCAACCCTTACCCACATTCTTTTTCCGCACCCAACCCAGAGATCAAGCTGGGGAAGGGGTGAAGCCAGCAGTGCGTCAATCCCCTGCCTCCCAGAAAGCGGCATCAGCACCCCTGTCGATTGAGTTTTCTCACCCCAGTTTAGGAGACTACTTAGCCGCTGAAGAAATTGCCCTACAACTGAAGGTATTGGCGCAAAAGATGCCGAATCAGTATGGGGAAGTCTCTTTTGTGATTGACTCGTCTATCCATGTGGCTGAGCATCTTTATCGGTTGTTGGGATATGGTTTATTGTCTCCTCAAATTGAGGAATTGGTGATAGAGAGACTGCGACGGGAGCAAAAGCGCAATGCGGATGCTTTTTCTTTCCCGGTACTATATCAACGGCTCTATCGCTTCTATCGCGCCTACTGTCGCGGACGTTGGTTTGATGAAGGGGTGGCTCACCAGGTTCACGAACAGTTGCGGGATCTGAAAAATCCCTTGAATACGTTACAAATTGATGCCACTGTGGGATTAAATGTGTTTTTAGTCCTCTGTTCGGTAGCCAGAGAAGCGAATCTTCCCTTCTGGCCCTGTGGCAATCCCGAGATTTCCCAGGACTTTGATGCCGATCAATTGTTAAGTTTTATTGGTCGCACCGTTGCCCTTTCTCCGACGACGTTTTGGCAACGGGCGAGACAAAGTTTGGCTCAGATTCATTTATCTCAAGCTTGTTTGCATCGGGTGATGCTGGCAGAGGCTAACCTTTGGCAGGCGGATTTGTCTACTGCTGATTTAAGTGGGATTAATT
Source organism: Coleofasciculus sp. G3-WIS-01 (assembly GCF_040223135.1). Taxonomy (NCBI): domain Bacteria; kingdom Bacillati; phylum Cyanobacteriota; class Cyanophyceae; order Coleofasciculales; family Coleofasciculaceae; genus Coleofasciculus; species Coleofasciculus sp. G3-WIS-01. Next base: position 951 of record NZ_JAVJZI010000107.1, on the reverse strand, counting down.
TATCGGCGGCTAATTTGCAACAGGCAAATTTAGCCTGGGCAAGTTTAGTTGGGGCAAATTTAGCGGATGCGGATCTTAAGGGGGCGCAGTTAGAAGGGGCGAATTTGTTGGGGGCGGATTTGCGGGGTGCCCATTTGACTTCGGCGAATTTGACGAATGCTTGTTTAGTAGATGCTCAGTTAGATGAACCGAATAAACAGTTGGCGGTTAAAAGTGGGGCGTTCTTTTCTTGGGAGGAATTTCAGGTGTATTACCAATCGTTGGTTGTATCTCCGTTTATGAAAACCATTGAAGAGGAGCATTTGTTTGAAGATGAACCGATGATTTTTATTGAGAGTGCTGAAGGGGAACCGATGTTACCGACGATTTACTCTCAAGGAAGCAATCGCTATGATGGGGAAACTGAACAGTTTAATCGTGAGCAGTTCAGTTCCCAAGCTACGGTGTCGGATACACAGCAATATGCTGGGGAGACGGCGCAACTGGATGAATGGGTTACCCACGCCCCGATATCGGATACACAGCAGTATAGTGGGGAGACGCAGCAAGTGGATGAGATGGCACAACCACCGTCTGTGTCGGATACACAGCAGTATGCTGGAGAGACAGAACAGATAGACGATTGGGAGTTCTATGAGTCGGAAACTGAGGAGGAGCCGCTAGAGGCGGGCGCGAAGGAAGAGACACAAGTGTCTCATGAAAAGACGATTATGCTGGATGAGGAGGATGATTATTAGTTTATTTTTGTCGATGTCGAATCTGTCGCAGAATTAAACCGATGGGAAGCGCGATCGCAACCGCAATGATAATTTCAACAACCCCACGCTACTAACGTGGAGCGTGGGGATTGCCAGAGACAGGACTGGCAACGTTAAGAGTTGAATAGACCACCGAGCCGTTAACTGATACACACTTCCAAATACTTCCCCAGTTTGGATTCACTGTAAGTCT